>JAJBSZ010000234.1 GCA_020861125.1 Planctomycetota bacterium
ACCAGGGCCCGCAGCGCGGCGGAGGGATCGGCGGAACCACCGGTCCCCCCTTCCCCGCCACCGAAAACGCCCCAGTCGGGGCGGCGGCGGCCGCCGTTTGTGCCGCGTCGGCGGCGGCCTGGGCGGCGTCAGCGGCAGCCTGGGCCGCAGCGGCGGCGGTTTCGGCGGCGGTGGCCGTGGACTGGGCGGTGTCGGCCAGGTCGTAGGCGTCGTTGGCCCGTGCAAGGGCCTCGGCAGCGTCATCGATGGCGGTGGTGGAATTCGCAAGCGCGTCGTTGGCGACGGCGATGGCATTGTTGGCCGTGTTGATCGCGGCGGTGATGTCGATCTGCAGAGAATTCGCCACGGTGAGGGCGTTGGTGGCGATGGTGCTTGCCTGAATCGCCAGGGCCGCGGCGGCGTCGATCGCCGCCGGCAGGCCGTCGATAGTGCCGCGCGCCTCGTTCAGGAACTGCTCGGTCTGGTCGATGAAGCTGGGCCCGGATAATGCCTCGGGCTCCAGAGGTACGTAGCGGATGTCGGAAGACATGAACTCCCCTTTAATCGTGCTTGATGCAGTAGAGTAGACAGCAATTCTTCGGGCGAATCTCGCTGGCTACGCGGCTGGTTCCGACGACATTGGCAATATCGTACGAAATACGGTACCCGTTGCCGCCACCGCTGTAGAGACGGTGCGTTCCGGAGTAATTGCTCCCGGTCATGAACGCTCCGGTGGTGGTGACGGAAGGGGCAAGCGGGGTGTAGCCGCCGCCCAGGGTCCCGGAGATATCCACGATGGCATCCTGTTGGGTGGAGCCGATGGCGCGGGACGAACCATTGGGGTCAACCGTGTTCCTGGTGTCGCAGCCGCGGACAAAATAGCCGCGCAGATCGGGAAGCACGGACGAACCGATGAGGGCGCGGAGCTGCGGGTAGTCGGTGGCGGAAAAGGACGAACCGTCCAGGGCGAGGTACCCCTCCGGCGCGGTGGTGCCGTAGTAGGTGATCACGGTGCCGACCGGTACGCCGAAGGAGGACGACCCGCCGGAGCTTTCCGTGAGGTAAGAAAAGAAGTCCTGCCAGTACTCCTCGTCGCTGCCGGGGGTGACGACGCCGTTGGCGGATTCCGGTCCGTTTTCCTTTTTGCAAAACCAGGCCAGGCCGTCGACGAAAACGAGGCCGGGGGTGATGTAGTTGAGAGCCGGGTCGTAGGTGGCCTGACCGCCGGACTGCTGCAGGAACGCGAAGGCCGACAGGACTCGGAGAATGCCGTTGAAGTCGAGACGGTTCGGGGCGACGCCGCCATTGGACAGCGGCAACTGGGTGGCGACGGGAAAGCCGTCCGGATACGACGCGCGCGAGGCATCGGAGGCGTTGGGGATGGCGGCGAAGTCACCGGCGGAGCAGAACACGTCGGGCAGGGTGTCCGGTTTCACGGGAATGGGCATGGTTCATCCTTTGACAAGGGAATCGTCGGGAGCGAAGGGCGCCTGGTTGAAGGGGTGCATGCCGGAGCCGTCAAACCCGAAAACCTGGGCCGGATTGATGGCGTACAGTTCCCAGCCGACGCCGGCGCCCCGGGCCAGCGTGCCGGCGGCAAAAAACACCGCCCGCTGGATCGGATCGAGAAAATCTTCGAACACCCAGCGGATCACCATGGTGTCCACCTCGAGGACGTAGGCGACGGGCGGAAAGCCGGCGATGCCGGTTTCGATGAGGATCCGCAGCAGGCTGTTCAGGGTCTGCGCATCGGCCGCGGCGATGTTGGCGAGGGCCTTGTACAGGAGGAGCGCCCGGTAGTACTCGTCCTCGAGGGTCAGCGCCGCGCCGGTGTCCGCGTCCTCGATGGTGCGGGTGATGCCGAGAATGCGTCCCCAGTTGTCGAGGCCGTAGCCAACGGCGGTGTAGATGTTGAACATCTTCTGGTAGAACAGGTCGGCGTCGCCGTCGATGGTGATCTGTTCCTGGAAGCCGGCCATGAGCGCCAGCATTCGCTGGCTGGCGGAATACTGGCTCTGGATGGCATAGGAGGCGCACTCGCGGACGTCGTAGAGTTCGCGCAGGTTTTCCACCTCGTGGATGTCTCGGGATGTCGGCACAGCTACGCCTCCAGGGCGATGGCGATGTTGTCGAAGGAGATTACCGGTTCCTGATCGCCGTTGATGACCACGACGTCGGCGAAGTCGGCGTCGGTGGGCGCGTCCGACAGGGCGATGGTCACTTCCCGCAGGCTGGACACGCCGTCCACGGCGGTGATGGCGTGGTAAAACCGGGAGGCATACACCGTCGACGCGAGGCCGACCCTCGGGGAGAGGGTATGCTCGTTTTCCCCGAGGAACTCCTGGTACACCGCCCGCTTCACCGCCTCCCGGATCGGTTCCGTCACCGTCACGGCGTTGCCGAGCACGACGCGGACCCAGAAATTCACCGTCGTCGGCCGCAGCCAGCGGTAGGTGTAGGCGGCCCCGTTGGCGTCCGTCGCGGTGAAATGGTATTCGGTGTTGCCGCCGGTGTCGCAGCCGGCGTCTTTTTTGGCGTAGAGCGCTCGGGCGATGTCCGCGTCCTGGCCGCCGTAGATGCAGACGGTTATGCCGTGGCCGTGGACCTCGACGCCGTATTCGATCTTCGGGAAAGGCCCGATGTTCTCGAGCACCTTGACGTCCAGGACGCCGCCGGTGCCGGAGATGTCGTAGATGGTGCCGTAGATCGAGCCGACGGTGCCGTGGCCGTTCTTAGCCACGCTGGCAGAGCGCCGGGCCTCGAAGTCGGCGCGGGTCTCCAGGTCGCGGCCAACCACGCCGGCGGCCTCGTTGGCGATGGTGTCCCAGCCGGGGGTGACGGTGACGATGGTGTTGACGCTGCCGGCCGGCACGTCGATGGGGCCGGTATTGGCGGTGCGGAAGGTGGTCTCCGCCCTGCCGTCGTCGCCGATGGTGACGGAACGGTTGCACACCAGGGTGGTGCCGTCGTCGTCGCGGACCAGGGCGCCATACGGGATCACCGTTCCGGCGAGGCCGGTCAGTTGGCAGGTCACGACCGTCGGTTCATTGCGGTGACGGTTGATGAAATAGATGTAGCCCAGGGCGTCCTGCCAGCGGCCTTCGGCGACGCGCGGGTTGAACTGGTTGGCGAGAAACAGCGTGTCGGCGTTCTTCGCCTCGATCTCGGCGGTGAGGGCGTCGATGAGCTGGCCGGCGGGGGTGGTCGAGTCGGTGTCGAGCTCCGGTTCGCCATCGCGGTGGAACGCCGCCACCCAGGCGGCGGCGACGGCCTGGCGGATTTCCGCCGTGTCCGGTGCCCGCAGGCCGGTGGTTGGGTCGAAGGTGAGTGAGGACATGCTTTCCCCTAAAAAGTGACGGTAAACTCCAGCCCGGAAACCGTCCTGACCTGGATCTCGCCGACGAGGGATCGAGTGGTCTGGTCGAAGTCGTCAATGCGCAGGCCGGCCACTTCGCTGACATCGTCCACGCGCAGGGCGGCGGCGCGCAGGGCCGCGCGGAATTTCGCCTCCGGCAGCGGGTGGCCGAGTTCGATCTCGAAATGCGGCACGCCGACGTCGTAGGCAAAATAGGTGTCCCGCACGAAGCGCCGGATTTCGTTGGTAACGTTCTGCGCCGTCGCCATGGCCGAATCGTGCAGCGCCATCTTTCCGGTGCCGGTGAGGGTCAGGTCCCAGTCGCCCCCCAGGCCCATCGTCCGCGTGGTGTGGGGCATTATTGGGGCCTCCCGGTGCTGCCGCCGCCGGATTGCACGCCGCCGTGGATATGTTCCGTCAGGCTGATCCCGCCGGCGACGTGGTCTCCGGAACTGGTGAAGCTGCCGTTTTGGGTCAGCTCCGCATTGATGGTGCCGGACCCGGTGCCCGATCCATCCCGCCCGTTGAAGGACCCGGTCGGCGCATTGATCGCCGCCCGCTCCGACGCGTTGACGGGGAAGGTCGCGGCGTCGATGGAGCAGTGGGTCGTCTCCCGCGTGATG
>JAJBSZ010000318.1 GCA_020861125.1 Planctomycetota bacterium
CTCCCTGGCCGCCGAGGCGGCGCTGGACCGGAGCGGCTACGGCGAGCGCGTCACCCTGCGGGTGGACGACGGCAGTTTGGGCTGGCCTGAAGCGGCACCGTTCGATCGAATTCTCGTCACCGCCGCCGGTCCCCGCATTCCACCGCCGTTGGCGGATCAACTGGCCGAAGGCGGCGTGCTGGTTATGCCGGTCGGTGGTCTGCGGGAGGATCAGCGCCTGGTGGTGGCGGAAAAACACGCCCGCCGCCTGCGGAACGAGCCCCTCCTGGCAGTCCGGTTTGTGCCGTTGGTGGGGGCGGCGGGTTTCGGTGGCGAGAGCCCGACCGAGGGGACCAATCCAGGCTAAGGAGACCGATATGAAGGTTCTGACCAAGGAAATAACGCTGCACGTGCCCCAGCGCCGGGCCATAGTGTCGTTGCAGCGGCAGGTGGAGGACTTGGTGACGGAAAGCGGCGTCCAGGAAGGTATTTGCCTGGTAAACGCCATGCACATAACCGCTTCCGTCTTCATCAACGACAATGAAGCGGGCCTCCACCACGACTACGAACTGTGGCTGGAACGGTTGGCGCCGCACGAACCGATTTCGCAATACCGGCACAACGGCGCCGAAGACAATGCCGATGCCCATATGAAACGCCAGATAATGGGGCGGGAGGTGGTAGTCGCCATCACCGGCGGTCGGCTGCATCTCGGGCCCTGGGAACATATTTTTTATTACGAATTCGACGGACGCCGTTCCAAACGGATTCTGGTAAAAATCATCGGCGAGTGAGTTGTCAGAAACGGCGGCCATCCTTTCCGGTCGTGTGCCGTCAGGCAGCCAGGGGAGATGGTGCGGGACGGCGGGCCCAGACGGTTGCCGGAGCGCTTTTTTCCTTGACACTCCCGCCCCCGGGGTTAGCTGTAACAAAGTGGTATGTGGAAATTTTCCAAGGATTTGGAGGTCTGACCGGGTCGCATGATAGCGAAATTACTGGGTATGGACGACACCTTGGTAACCGTGCTTGTCCGCAGCGCCCAGGAGGGCCTGGCCATGGCGGACCTCCTGCCGCGGCCCATCGGCCTGTACAACCACCTACCCGCCATGGGGGATGTGTCCGCCATGGTGGGTTTCGCCGGGCCGGTAAGCGGTTCGATGCTCCTGAACACCTCCGGCGAGTGCGCCCGCTATATGACGGAGCGGATGGTCGGAGAGCCCCGGCCGCATCTCGACGGCCAGGTGTTGGACGGGCTGTGCGAAATCGTCAACATCATCGCCGGTCAAACCAAAGCCGCCCTGTCGGCCACCGCCTTCCGCTTTGACCGGATCGGCGTGCCGTCTGCCATCGTGGGCAACAGCTATTTCATTTCCCACTACCGCGGGATGACGTCGGCGACGGTGGAATTCGATCTGCCGGATCGGCCGATCCGCCCGGGGGAACGGGGCGCCTTTGCGGTGAATATTTCCCTCATGAACGTGTAGGCGGACCTCCCGCACGGCGTGAACATCGGAGGCGACGGCATATGGCACAACGGCGGTCCCCAACCAAACGCCAGTTGGCCGTGGCCCTCCGCTATAACGAGGACCTGGAATCCGCACCTCGGGTTTTGGCCAAGGGTGCCGGCGGAGTAGCGGACAAGATCCTAGATCTGGCGCGGGCGCAGAACATTCCCATTCGCGAGGATCCGGACCTGGTGGAAGCCTTGGCGAAGCTGGATGTCGGTTCCCTGATTCCAACCGAACTGTACCCGGCCGTGGCGGAAGTGCTGGCGTTTATCTACAAGCAGAATAAACGGTTTGCCGATCGGGTCTGAGGCTGGAGACGAATTCGTCTGCAAGAAGAGATCCCCAGGGTGGGGAAGCGTCCTGCAAGGAGAACCTATGCTGAAGTTTGCGGCCAATCTTAATTTCTTCTACGGTGGCATGCCCCAGTCGGAACGGTTTGCCGCCGCCGCCCGCGACGGTTTCCGGGCGGTGGAATTCGCCTCGCCCTACGATACGGAACCGGCGGCCATCGGTGCTATTGTCCGGAACAGCGGCGTCACCGTCTCCCTATTCAACGCCGGCATCGGCGAATGGGACGCGGGGGATCGCGGTCTGACGGCGCTGGCGGGACGTGAGGCCGACTACCGGGCCCAGATCGATCGGGTGCCTGAATATTGCCGCGAGCTGGATTGCTACCGGGTCAACGTCATGGCTGGGATCTGCCCGGAAAAATCCACCGAACGCGGCGAAGCCTGGCATCGCTTTATCGAAAATTTCCGCTATGCTGCCGACACCCTCAAGCCGCATGGCATCACGGTGCTCCTGGAGCCCATCAATACCTATGACATCCCCGGGTACTTCATCGCCACGCCGGCTGAAGGTATGGCCGCCCTGCAGGAGGTGGCGCGGGACAATGTCCGCCTGCAGTACGATATTTACCATGCTCAGCGCATGGAGGGCGAGTTGACCGCGTTTATGCGGCAGCATATCGACTGCATCGGCTATATCCAGGTGGCCGACAACCCGGGACGCAACCAGCCCGGTACCGGTGAAATCCGCTATGATTTCGTGCTGCGGGAACTCGACCGTCTCGGCTATGACGGTTGGATCGGCCTGGAGTACAAGCCGACGCCGGATCCGGTCGGGTCCATCGCCTGGATTCGGGAAATGGGGTATACCCTCTGACCGGAAGCCCATCCCCGGCCGTCGCTTTTACTATACCTGTGCACAAAAAACGCCGCTTCCTTCTGGAAGCGGCATGAGTATGGTGGGTATGGGCCAGGAACGATACTGCCTCCGGGCCGGTGCCACCGGGCTGGTCTTTCTCGCCTAGCGGAAAGACCGTGTTAGTCTTCCAATCGGTCAACGATCTCATGGAATCCGTCAGCGATGGCATCGCCAAGGCGGATGGCTCCTTCCTTGACCGTCTCGTAAGCGCCGTGAGCGTCTTCGCCCACCTTGGTGCCTGCGATTCGATCGCGATCGCCTTCCAGCATGCCGCCGTAGCGGCGGGCCCGGTTCTCGTAGGCGGTAGCCGGGTCGAGATGCCGGGTGCTGCGGGCGGTGCGGCCGTCCATGATCCGTTTGGTCACCGGCCGGCGGCGTTCGTGGTAGCGGTGTTCGGTGCGTTCCCAGTCCCGATCCAGGTCTTCAAGCTTCTTGTCGTACGACTCGGTTTCGCGGTCGGAGAGATCTTTAGCCCGCATTTCCTTGAGCAGGGCGTCCCGTTTGGCAATATAGTCAGTCCGGGCTTTCATGTATTCGTCCGTCATGGTTTTGCGTTCGTCGATCGCCTTGAGGGAGGTATCGTACATTTCCCGACGGCTGTTCAGCCGGGCCTGCATGTCGGTGCGCATTTTCGTATAGAGTTCACGGTTCTCCGCCGTGATATTGGGATCGGCCAGACGCTTGTCCAGTTCGGCGATGTTTTTCTCGAGGTTGCCTTTCACCGTGCCCCAGCGGTTTTCGATGCGGGCTTTTTGCGCCTCGTGCCGATGGGCCAGGTTGGTGCGGCGGGTCTCCACCATTTCCTTGGCCGGAGCGGAACGGTAGGCGGGCGGCATGGCCGCGGCCAACCCGGTGAGGTCGTTGTGCAGACGGCGTTCGTTATCGATGCGTGAATCTTCGAGGGCCCGGAGACGGCGGCGATAGACGTCGCGGAATTCGGGGTTATTGGGCATTCCGGCGCGGAAATCGCGGCGGATGTTGTCACGGTCGTCGAAATATTCAAACTTCTGGGCGTATTTGCGCTCGATCAACTTCTTGCGATCGTCGAGCGAACGGATGGCCGCCTTGTAGGCCTTTTCCGCCTCTTTCCGATCAACCCGCACGTCCTTCCGTTCCGCCCGAACCTCGGCGCGATCGGCGTTGTCCGCCCGGTCGTCCTTCAGGATGTCCCGCTGCCGGAGCCAGTTGGCCTCGACCTCGCGGCGTTCCCGGTCCAGCGGGGCAAGTTCGCGATCCCGGCTTTGTTCCAGGGTGT
>JAJBSZ010000289.1 GCA_020861125.1 Planctomycetota bacterium
CGCCAGGCCGGGAGCGCGAGGAGAATTCCCATGAGGGCAAGAACCCCCCCGGCGAGCAGCCAGCATCCGGTGGCGGTCAACCAGGGCATAAGCCCGAAACCACCAGCCAGAGACCCGAGGATGGCGCCGGCGGTGTTGACGGCATAGGCGCGGCCCGTTTGAACACCGATGTTTTCCCGTCCCCTACCCAACAGGGCGATGAGCAGGGGAAACTGCAGGCCGGAAACGAAGGCGGCAGGGAACACCACCGCCAGGGTGGTCACCGTCCACACCGCCACCTGCGCCGAAAAGCCCAGCGTCGTCAACGGCAAGATCTGGATTACCACCATCACCAGACGATCACCGGCCACAAAGGGCAGCAGGGTGCAGACCGCCTCCACCAAACAGGTGACAGCCAACAGGCCGGTGGACGGGCGGCACAGCCGGACCATCAGGGGATAGGCCGCTCCGCCCAGGCCGATGCCGGCCAGAGCGACCGCCAGGATCAAACCGAAGGTATAGGTGGATCCCCCCAGGAGCGGTGCCAGCATGCGGTACCACACCAGTTCCATCAAAAAGAAAACAAAGCCGGTTCCACCCGCCAGCAACAGTATCAAGGCAGGGGTGATGTCGGACGCCGGCTGGGAGACCGCCTCTTCCAGCGCCAATTCCTCTTCGTCCGGGAGGACGGTGATATACTCGCCGTTCGTGGTTTTTGTGGCGGGAATGGCAACTGCCGGCACCGGATCGGGCGCGTCCGCTTGCGTCGCCGCACTGCCCTGTCCTTCCCCAAACCGGGAAGCTACCATTGCTCCCACCGCCACCACCAGATTGGCCGCAACGGCAAGGAACAGGGTCAACCGGGCGCCATACGCTTCCAGTAACCAAAAGGTGGTGAGAAGAACACCGGTGAGGGCGCCCAGCGTATTCATGCCATACAGAAAACCAAGGCTGCGCCGTTCGCCGTCGTCACGGAGGGTAACCGCCCGGGCCGCCGCTGGCAGGGTCCCGCCCATGAGAAAGGTAGGGACACCCAGCACCACCGCCGCCAGCGCCAGCCGCGCTCCGGTGGCGCCCCAGCGGCCGAGAACCAACATCCCGCCACTTTCCAAATACAGGGAACGCGTGAATTCCAGAAGCCAGGGCGATGCGGCGGCAAAGAGGGCGATGCCAAGTTCCAGCAGGCCATATACCAACAGCGGTCGCCGTCGCCGGTCCGCCATCGGGCCCAACAGCCATCCGCCCAGCCCCAACCCTGCCATAAACAAGGCCGACACCGCCGCCGTCGCTGCGGTCGAGGCGCCGAACACCAGGCGGAATTCACGCATCCACACCACCTGGTACGCCAACGCAGCCAACCCGGAACCGAAGAGAAGAAGAAAGGGCAAAAATCCTGGCATGGAACACCTCCGCTTGAGCAAGTTTTGTCTGATTGTGGATACAGGTGGCTACAGATGGCTACAGGTGCTTACCATATTCCATGGTGAAAAAAAAATCGAGACTTTTCTCCCACGCTTCTGGACAAAAAAATAGCCCCTTCACCGGGAAGGGGCGGACCACCAGGAGAAAAAAGGAGATTACTGCGCAGCGTAAAATCCTTTGCCGGTTATTTTACCGGTTTTGCTGTTGGCATAGATCCGATAAAACGCGCGGTTCTGTTCGCCCGGGATGTCCTTGCCGGCCCAAAACTGCCAGACCATGACCTTCTTTTTCGGGTTGGCCTCCTGATACCGGGCTTTTTTCAGCATAGGCATGATCTTCTGGAACTCCATGCCTTCCCGCACGTAATTGGCATCCAGCCACAGGCACGCTTCCAGCCGTTCGCCGGGATTCTTGGAGACCAAGCGCTCCACCCACGCCTCGGCGTCCCGGGGGGCATGGGAATACGCGGCTTCGCGCATGATGGTACGACCCAGCTCCGGATTGGAAAAGTCTTCCGGTGACAGGAGAAAATACCGCTCGGTGGTATGGTTGTCGAGCTGGCCCTTGCCGTCACAGGTGGCGCATTTGAAATTGACGTTGATATTGCGGGTGACCTTGTCAAACGGGGCCTTGCGTTTCCCCGACCCGTCACAGGTGGGACAGGTCTCGTTGCGCCAGGTAACAATGCGCAATTGATAGGACGGGTCAATTGAAACCGTCAGGACCGTTCCCTTGCCCTTTTGATCCTTGGTGGATTTTCGGTAATATTTCCCATCCCGCAGCGTCGCCTGCACCTCGGACACGATTTCCGGCCGGTTGACCTGACATTCAGCCAGATATTTGCCCAAGGTATAGAGCGAAAGGTCCGCTCCGACGTAATCGCCCCGCGACGGCGCCTGGGACCAGGAAAACGCCCGTTCGCCCGCGGCAACGGAACGAGGAACCACTGCCACGAGAATGAGAAGTGCCAGGCCAAATACAGTAGAACGTGGTTGGGTCATGGAAATTCTCCGGCCGACAGGCATCGGATACGGCAAAGGGATACTGTATATGTCGGGTCGCGACCCGTTTCCTGCGGGATCCATCATTGCGGGTAATGTTTCACGTGAAACCATGGGTATCCACTGTTGAGAACCTCGCCCTCGCCATGGGAGCCCTGTTGAAAGAGCGCCAAGGCAGACGGCCCATTCAACACTACCGCCACCCTATTCAACAGTCGAGCTCGGGTCCGCTTTTCTCCAACTCCATTGTACCAAGATCCTTAGCCCCTGGATAGACATTTTCCGGTTCACTATTGGTATTGTATCTTTTAGGTGTTATCTGGAAGAAATGGAATGTGTGGTTCTTCCGGCCGGAGATAGAGGCAGTCCCGGCGGAAAACACGAGAAAAACCCCTTTACTGTCGGTGGTTTCTGATTTATAGTGGTGAAACACCCTTCCAGCGGGAGGGCAGATTTTTTTACCGTGTTGGCCGAGGAAACCGTCCCATGGAATTTACCATCCGCAAAACCGTCTTTTCTGATGCCTTATCCCTGGTGACTTCTGTTGTGCCGGATAGGTCGGCACGGGCCGTATTGCAAAACCTGATGCTCACCGGTAACCCCGACGGCACCCTTACCCTGGCGGCAACCGACCTGGAAATTGGCCTGAAGATCAGCGTGGAGACCCTGAGCCTCACCGATCCGGGCGCGGTGCTCCTGCCCGCTTCCCGGCTCACGGCGCTCGTCAAGGGATCCTACGCCGATGAGATCAGCATGGACATTCAGGATAACCGCGCGGAATTACGGACCAAACAGGGAAGGTTCCAACTCCCGGGTCAGGATATTATCGATTACCCCAGTATCCCGGACTTCAAGGCGGAAGGGGCGGTGTATATCCATGGCGACGATTTCATCGACGCGGTGCAAAAAACCATCTTCGCCACCGCCAAGGGTGATACCCGGTATGCCCTGAACGGGATTTACCTGACCATCAACGAGGCGCAGGCGGAATTCGTCGCTTCCGACACCCACCGCCTGTCGCTGGTCAAGAAAAAGGTGCGCAACCCGGACAATGCCGCTGTCGACGGTATCATCCTCACCAAAGGAATGACCACCCTCGCCCGCCTCGCCGCCGGCAATGACGTGGTGGAAATTAATATCACCGCCAACGAACTTCTGGCCCGGACGCCGAACGCCTCCATCGTCGTCCGTCGGGTGGAAGGGATGTTCCCGCGCTATAATGACGTTATTCCCGCCAAGAGCGATTCGTCCTTCAGCGTCAATCGCGAGGAGCTGCTCCGCACCCTCCATACCATCGGTCTCATGACTTCGGAGGATTCCAAGTCGGTTCTCTTCGCCACCCGCGAGGGTATGATCGACATCTCAGCTAGCAGCGAAAACGGCGAAGGCAATATGCATCTCGATGCCGATGTGGTGGGTGCGAACGTGGAGATTAAATTCAATTATCTGTTCCTCGTCGACGCCTTGAAAACAATCGCCGACGACACGGTGACGGTGCAGTATAAAGACAGCGATAATCCCGCTCGCATTGATTCCGGGGAGT
>JAJBSZ010000389.1 GCA_020861125.1 Planctomycetota bacterium
GCAAAGCTGGCGGGCAGGACGCCCGCGCCCGAATGGTCGCAGCCGTTGGTGTCGGTGCGGCGCATGACCTCGGCGATGGGCATCCGCCGCAGGCGGGCCACCTCCATGACGATCTTCGCGTAGTGGCGGTAGTTGTCGCGGATCAGCCGCCGGGCTTCGGCCCGGCTCACCCCCAGCCGCTCCCGGCACTGCCCTTCCGCCCGCCGCCGGTGCCGGCGGTCGAGACGGCGCCAGGCGTCGGCCATGAGCCTGGCGATGCCCCGGGACACCACCAGCGGCGGCCAGGCCAGGAGGGCATAGGCGGTGAGGAGGCCGGCGTATTCCGCGAGCGTCCGCAGTTTTCCCTGTACTTTACCCATAACGGATACCCCGTGACGTTGCGCTTTCTTGGCCGATACGATGAGGACGGATTCAGGCATGATAGATACTATCCTTGATAGGGGTCGCGGGCCTCGGACCGGTATACCGCCCAGACAAAAATGGAACGCTCCCGCATCGCGTCGGGAACGCGCGCCGGCAAGGCGGCGGCGATGCCGGCATAGTTGACGTCGCGGACCACCAGGGATACCGGCCGCCCCGTCGCCAGAGCCCGCACGATGCGGTCGGCGGCTTCGGCGGCGGTGGCGATATGGCGCTCCCGGCCGTCGCCGTGGCGGAGGCCGTAGGCCAATTCGCCGGGGCTGCCGTACAGCACCACGTCGTTCCGTTTCAGCAGCCAGCACACCGACGTGATGGCGGCCCGATCGGCGATGATCAGGGCGTCGGCCGGGGTGTCGGGCAGGGCCTCCGCCAGCAGCCGGGACGGGGATTTGCGATCCTCGGCGGCGCCGGGCAGGAACAGCACGCTGGCCACGGCCAGGCCGCACACCGACAGGCCGGTCCAGGCGATGGCGGAAAAACGCCGGCCACTACCGCAGGCGCCGCCCGCCCGGAACAAACACCCAGCCGCCACCAGCACCGCGGCGGTGAGGGGCAGGGCGGCGGCCGGATCATTCCGTATCAGGAGGAAGATCGGCAGGGTGTCGGTGGTGAACGCCAGGGCCAGGAACACGGCGGCGCCGGCGGCGAGGACGCCGCCGCCCGCCCGCAGGCAGCGGCCGGCCAGGGCGGGCCGGGCGGTGTCCAGCACCGCGTCCGCCGTCAACACAGCGAACGGCGCGAAAAACGGCAGCAGGTAGGTCGGCAGCTTGCCGCCGCAGAGGGAAAAGAAAACGAACGGTCCGGCCACCCAGCTCAGGCAGAAGCGGGTCAGCTCGTCCCGCCGCGCCCGCGCGGCGGCGGCCACCGCCACCACCGGCAGCAGGAAGGTCCAGGGTATGCCCCCGATCAGCGCCACCGGAATATAAAACCACACCGGTTCGGCATGCTGGCCGCTCGCCGGTTCGACGAACCGCTGGACGTGCTCCACCCACAGGAAATGTTCCCAGAAATCCGGGTTGGCGGCATGGAGATGGAACGCCAGGGGCAGGACGCAGACGCCCGCCGCCGCCACCGGCGCCAGCCATACCCGCAGGAGCTCCCGCCCCCGCTTCTCCCACGGGAACCAGACCAGCAGGGTGAGGGCCGGCACCGCCAGCGCCACCAGTCCTTTGGTGAGGAACGCGCCGGCGCAGGCCGTGCCCGCGAGAACTGCCCAGGGGAGCCGGTGGCGTGCGCCGTGGCGCTCGGCCAGAAACAGGCAGGCCATGGAAGCGGCGACAAAGAGGGCGAAGAGGGAGTCCAGGACGAGAAACGTCCCCACGCCATATACCTGCACGCAGGACAGGAAGACGATGGCCGCCGCCGTTGCCCGCCGCGTGTCGCGGACACGGCGGACGAGGAGGAAGACGATCAGGGCCGACAGCCCGGCGGCCAGCGCCATGGGCAGCCGGGCGGCGAAGCGGGTCTCGCCCAGCGCGCGCAGGGACAGGGCGGTGAGCCAGTAGCCGAGGGGAGGCTTTTCGTAGTAGCGGAAGCCGGCCAGGCGCGGCCGGGACCAGTCGCCGTCCGCCAGCATCGCCCGGGGAATCTCGGCGTAGCGGCTTTCGTCCGGCACGAAGAGGGGACGGAGGCCGAGGGGCGCCACATAGACGGCGAGATACAGCGCCGCCAGGACCAGAAGGGTCCGCCGTACCGGCAGCGCCGCCGGGCGGACGGCGGTGGGGGTCGCGCCTTCCGTCATCGGCCGCCTCCGTCGGACGCCGCCGCCTGCAGGCACATCGCGCCCTCCCGCACGGGCAGCTCCCGCATGACGGTGGCGGCCCGGGGCAACGGCCCGGCCTCGGCCAGCACCCGGCCGAGGGGCGCGAAGGCGATGTCCCGGCGCTCGGCCGCCAGCAGGAATTCTTCGAACAGCCCGGCCTTGGCGATGCCTTCCACCTCGGCGTGGATGCAGAGAACGTTCAGGCCCGCCGGCCGGAACCGCTCCAGCAGGGATGCGTTATAGTTGTGGTCGCCCACGCCGTTCCGGCCGACCATCTCGTCGTAGGTCGGAAGAGTTACAGGCACCTGCGGCTGTGCCTCCGGGATGCCGTCCGGCAGAAAGCAGTCGGTGCCCCGGGCGTCACTGTTGTAGGCGAACGGGAAGCGCCGCTTGGCGGCGATGGCCGACACGGGCGCGCGCCACGCCGGCGCGGCGGAAGCCACCGGCGGCGCGCCGAGAATGTCCGTCAGGCGGTCGAAGCCGCGCTCGATCTCCCGGGCGGCAACCGCTTCGTCCGCGAGATCCATCCGCTGCCAGCGCTGGTGATCCCAGGCGTGCAGGCCGACCTCGTGGCCGTCGTCCCGGGCGCGGCGGATGATGTCCCGCCCTCGGCCGCCGATGTCGGGGCCCGTGCCGATGACGCCGCAGCGGAGAATGCTCCAGCCGTACAGGGACGGCGCGGCGGTGCGGATCATCTTCCAAAGGAACGCCGGCTTCAGCAGCCGCCAGAGGTGGCGGCCCATGTTGTCGGGACCGACGGAAAAGAAAAACGTCGCGCGGATGCCGTGGCGGCGCAGGGCGTCGAGCAAGGACGGTACGCCCCGCTCCGTGCCCCGCAGGGTATCGACATCCACCCGCAGGCCGCTCAGCATGACTGCCCCAGGTGATGGCGGAGGAAGAAGTCCAGGGTGTTTTCCACCGCCACCCGCGGGTCGATGGTGGGCTGCCAGCCGATGAGGCGGCCGGCCTTGGCGATGGCCGGGCGGCGGCTCATGACGTCCTGATAGCCCTTGCCGTAGTAGGCCGTGCCCTCGATCTCGTGGTAACCGGCAAAGGGCGGGAAGCGGTCCCGGAGAGGATGGCGTTCGAAGGCGGCCACCAGGATCTCCGCCAGCTCGCGGATGCTCAGTTCGCCGTCGGGGTTGCCCAGGTTCAGGATCGCCCCGTCGCAGGCGCCGTCGCGGTTGCAGATGATGCGGAACAGCCCCTCCACCCCGTCCTCGACAGCGGTGAAACAGCGCTTCTGGGCGCCGCCGTCGATAAGCTGGATCGGCGTGCCCTCGACCAGATTGAAGATCATCTGGGTGATGGCGCGGGAGCTGCCGACCCGGGCGGAATCCAGCCGGTCCAGACGGGGGCCGATCCAGTTGAAGGGCCGGAACAGGGTAAAGCGCAGCCGCCCCGCCTCGCCGTAGGCCCAGATCACCCGGTCCAGGAGCTGCTTGCTGGCGGAATAGATCCAGCGCTGGTTGCGGATGGGCCCGACGATCAGGCGCGAGGTGTCTTCGTCGAACTCGGGGTCGTCGCACATGCCGTAAACCTCCGAGGTGGACGGGAAAACCACCCGTTTGCCGTATTCCACGCAGTAGCGGATGACCCGGAGGTTTTCCTCGAAATCCAGCTCGAACACCCGGAGAGGATTGCGAACGTATTCGATGGGGGTGGCGATGGCCACCAGCGGCAGCACCACGTCCGCTTTGCTTATCTCGTAGAGAATTGTCTCGCGGTGGATGGTGATGTCGCCGACGATGAA
>JAJBSZ010000096.1 GCA_020861125.1 Planctomycetota bacterium
GTCGGTGGGTCGGCAACGGGGCTCGCCGCCGTCAACAGGAGCACCGGCACGAACGCCGCAGCCGACACCAGGAAGACCCGGCCATAGCCCGCCAGTTCCGCCACCATCGCGCCGCCCGCCAGTCCGCACAAACTTCCAGCGAGCACACCGGCATAGAGTTCGCCCAACGGCGCCGCCCGGCCGCCGCCTAAGAGAGCCAACTGCGCGGCCATGAGAAACAGGCCGAAGCCGAAACCGGCGACCCCCCGCGCCAGACAAAAGGCGGCGACATCCCCGGACTGCCAGGAGAGGAGCGACCCCAACAGGGCTGCCGCCCCGCCCAGCAGCAGACGTCCCCGGCCGCCGCCACGGCTGCGGCGACCAGCCACCAGCATGCCCGCCCCCACCAGGGCGGCCTCCATCGTCAGCGGCAAAGCCGCCACCACCCCCGGCGCGAGTCGGGAAAGATTCGACGGCAATGACGCGGCATGCAGGGGCACGAAGGACATCGACAGGTCGTACGCGATGAAAAAGGCGAAGGCCTGCAGGCGGAGGATGCCGGCCAAACGGCCGCCGCCCGCCGCCTCCGGAGAGGCCGGAGGGGCCGGAGGGGCCGGAGAGACCGGACCGGCGAGGGTCAGGCACCGCGCCGTTTCATTCAGAAACAGCAGGGACACCAACAGCGCCGTGATTAGGTTTTTCCCCACCTGCCACAGGGCAGCGCGCACCCCGGCCGGATCCATCCACACCTCGAGCCGGGCCGCCTCCCGCCAGGGGGTGTGCGCATCGGGCCAGTAACGGAGCACGGAACGGCTTTCCGCCGGCGGCACCGGCGGCGCCAGGCCGGCTCGGGCGATGATCCGGCCGTTTTCCCCCAGCCGGAGACCGAGAATCTCCGGGTTGTCGTGCACCATGGTTTCCAGATGCGCATGCAGACCGCGGACCTGATCCAGCCGGACCCCCTTGTCCAACAGGCGTTCCACATCCCACACGAGCGTCCGGGCGGTTATGGCGATCTTCGCCGCCTCGGCCTCGGACAAAGCCCCGGCGAACAGCCACAGCAGCGGCAGGCAAAATACCACCTGACCCCCGCCGGCGAACAACAGGCACAGGCGGTACCATCGCCTTGCCGCCGCCGCACCAGTGGCGTCACGGAGGGCGGCGGCCCAGCCGGACATTCCCAACGCCGCCACCGCCGCCAGGGCGGCGAGCAGGCCCAGACTGATCCGCCAAAACCGCGCCTGTTCCCGCCGGATGCGCACCGGATCGGCGGCGAGAACCAGGAACCCTTCCGGCCGCCCGTCCCGGCCGATCAGCGGCAGGGAACACACCCAGCCGGACGGCGTCTCCCGCCAGTCGCCGCCGGGGATGTCGGTGACGGCCGGCCAGGCCCATTGGTCGTCGGCAATGGAGACCGCAATCGGGTGTCCCGCGGTATCGACGACGGCGAGGCCGGTCAGGCCGTCGGCGGGGCGGCGCGCATTGTCCACCTGCGCGCCGAGGCCGGCATAGCCGGTCAGGGGGCGGCCGAACCGCAAGCCGCGTTCCAGCGACACCCGCAAGCCCTCGCCCACCCGCCGGTAGGCGGAAAGGTGGACGCCGCGCACCAGTTTGGCGAGCGCTCCTGACGACAGAAACAGCATGAAGCCCGAGGAGGCGACAAACAGGAGGACGACGAGGACGACCAGGCGCGCCGGCGACGGACGTTTATTCAAGGGTGGGCCGCTGCCGTTCAACATAAATTTCATCCGCGGCTATCAGCACATCGAAAGGCAGGTCGAACTCGATTTCCAGGGCGGTCTGGAGGTTGACGGCGATCAACGGTTCGATGCCAGCGCGCATGGGAATGGCGCGCGCCGGTTCGCCGTTCAGAATGCGGACGACCCGGTCCGCCAGCCGCCGGCCGTCGCGGGAAAAATCCCAGGTGGCGAAACCCAGGAGCGCCCCGCCCTGCACGAAAATGGATCCGTCACGGGCGAAAGTGGGGAGTTTGTGGATCCGGTTGAGCCGGTCCAAGAGTATCTCCGGATCTCCCTCGTTCCAGTCGAAACCGAGGAGCGGGCCGATGAAGAAGGCGTCCGTCCCCTGGCCGGCCAGCCAGTCGATGCCGGCGGCGCAGCTGGCGGCGCTTTCATCGGGGATGTCCGCGATCACCACGCTGAAGCCCACTTCCTCGCCCACGGCGAGAATGTCGTCGATGCCGGCATAGATCCGGCCCTCGGGGCCGGGCGGCAGGAGGACGCCCAGGCGGTCGAACCCGACCACGTCGTGAAACACCCGGAGCATCTGCCGCCAGCGTTCCGGAATCACCTCGCAGGTGAAATTGTCCCGGCCGGAATCGTCGGCGCTCGCCACCACGCCGGCGGCGACCGGGTCGGCCATGCCGATGCCGATGGCGGGCACCCTGCCGTCGGTGACGCGGAGGAACGCCCGGACGGCGGCGGTGCCGGCGAGGATCACCGCATCCACATCGTCCCGCGCCACCAGCGTCCGGATTTCCGTGTCCAGACGACCCTCCGGCGCATCCCAGCCGGGACTGACCCGCAGCTCGGCGGGGAATTCCACCCGGTAGGTCTCGCAACCGTCCAGTTCGCCGCGAATGGCGCCGAGGGTGCGGGTATACAGCCAGAACGGTCCCGCCTCCGCATAGCCGATACGCTTGACCTCACCGCTACAGACCGGAATGGAAAGGACGGTGAAAACCAGTGCCACGATCAGGAAAAGCCATCCTCGTGCCATGGCCATAGACCCGTAAAAGTGTTGTGAGAGTGTCATAGTCCGCATACTAGAGGGAAGGGAAAGAAAACGCAAACCATTTGGACGCATCTGCCGGCGGCGTTTCCAAATTGTCGGCGCATAGGCCGACGGACGAGACCGACCTCCGGGCGGGCGTTGTACAAGGCCCACTGCGGATCATCCCTTCGCCGCCGTGACGTGGTAGTAGGTAAATGCTCCGAGAAACGCGTCGACCGCGGTGGCCGGCACCCGGAACCCCTCCTTGTCAATTTCTATGCCGCAGCCGGCGGTGCGGGCGAAGGACTCCACAATATTTCGGCCGCGACTTTTCGGCGCCCACGCCTTGCCGTCGCGAGGGTGCAGCGCGAGGCTGCCATCCGGCCTGACGGTCATGTCCCACGGCACCCGCCGTTTCGTGCGCGGGTACTGGAGCCGCACCCGGCCGTTCGGGCTGGTAGGCGCTGTGTCGGACGTGAGCTTTTCCACACAGTCGAGGGCATCCAGGAGGCGGGGACCTCGCCCGGCCGGCTCGTTCAGGCGATACAGGGCACGTCGGGGTTCCAGCACCTCGTACATGGCGGCGAAACGGGTTTCCACTTCTCGGCGCATCCTTCCGATGTCGGCCCTGAAATCGAGGTCGCAATCGTGAAATTGTTCCTCGTAGTTATCGAACAGGGCCGAGAGTTCCGCCCGCGCCTGAACTATCCGGTCCCAGCCGGCCATTTTTTCCGACAGCGGGGCATCATCGAAGAAGGTGAAGTTGTGGAAGGTATAGGTGGAATTGGTCTCGAAGCTGAAGTCGTCATGGACGGTTATTTTTCGCCCTTCCAGGGAGTGGCCGGGATCGATGGCGGCAAAGGTATTGCCGACAAACCCCTTGTTCTGCCCGTGGGAGCCGATGGCGTCCCGGTCGCCCAACAACAGGAACGCCGCCTTGTAGGAACCCAGGTTTTTCAGCGGAGCGGTAAACCCGGCGGCGGCCATGAGGTCCCTATCCAGATAGCCGTCATCAATGAAGTGGTCGAAATCGCGGTACGGGGTGCCATCCTCGCCCCGGATGAAGGGCGAGTCGAGCAGGAGTTTGGGCGACCCGTCGGAATACTCGCCACGCAGCAACCGGAGGTTCTGGGCTGGAACGCCGAGGACGCGGGTGATATCGTTGGCCAAGGCTTCTGCC
>JAJBSZ010000402.1 GCA_020861125.1 Planctomycetota bacterium
GACATCCCCACCGCCAAGGAGCTCGGCTACGATGTCTCCATTGGCACCTGGCGCGGCTACGGCGTTCCCCTGGGTACTCCCAAAGAAATCGTCGACTATCTGGAAAAAACCCTGATCGATGCCGCCAAGAGTCCCGCCTTCGTCAAATTCATGAACGATACCCAGAACGACATCGACCTCTACACCAGCGCCGAATACGCCGTGAAGCTCAAGGAAGACGACGAACAGTTCAAAAAGCTGATCATCGATCTCGGCCTGGATCAGTAGTCGTCCCGACGCCCGTCGCCCATTTCGGGCGGCGGGCGACCTGACCCTACGCCCGTTGTCGGCAGCGGCCTGGCCGTATCCCAAACGGTTCCCGCCGGACAGCGCGGCCAGCAGCAAGCGAGAGACCCATGCGCAAAGGCAACCTGGTGACGGCAGCGGCGTTCGCAGCCTTGGCCATCTACGTGATTTGGGAAAGCCAAACCTTCCCTGCCAGCCGGCGGGGGGTGCCGGGTCCGGCGGTGTATCCCCGGGCCATCGCCCTCATCATGCTGGCCTCGGCCGTCTCCCTCCTGGTATCGTATTTCCGGATGCGGCCGGAGGAGGACCGACCTATCGGGCTTCTTTCCCGGGACAGCGTACGCGTCTATGCCTGCATGGCCATCCTCGTCGCCTACACCGTTCTTCTGCCGGTGGTGGGCTTCGTCTCCCTCACCACCGTCATGCTCTCCGGGCTCATCGCCTGGTTCGGACGCTATAAACCCTACGTTTCCGTCGCTGCTGCCGTGGGGATCGTCTTCATCGTGTACCTCGTGTTCAGCGAGATCCTGAACGTTCCGCTGCGTTTCGGCTGGGACCACCAGTACGTCGGTTATTTCTTCAACGATATCATAAACCTAAGGTCCTGGTTCTAAGAGAGCGGCGGAGGACAAGCCATGATCGAGTTCAGCTGGATGGACGTGTTCGCCACCGTTTTCGAGCTGCGAACCTTTCTCTACATCGTATTGGGCGTAGCCGCCGGGATGTGCATCGGCTGTCTGCCCGGTCTTACCGCCACCATGGGTGTGGCGCTGGTGTTGCCTCTCACCTTCGGTATGGAAGCCGCGCCGGGGATCCTGCTCCTGATCGGCGTGTACGTTGGCGCCATCTACGGCGGATCGGTGTCAGCCATCCTCATCCGCACGCCGGGCACGCCGGCGGCGGCGGCGACAGTGCTGGACGGATACGAATTTGCGAAACGGGGCGAAGCCGGCCGGGCGCTGGGCATTTCCACCACCTCGTCCTTTATCGGCGGTATCGTCAGTTGTATCGTCCTGACCCTCCTGTCGCCGCAATTGGCCAAGGTGGCCCTCGACTTTAACGCGCCGGAGTTTTTTATGCTGGCGGTATTCGGCCTGTGCATCATCGCCAGCATCAGTGGCGACAGTTTAGCCAAGGGTATCATTTGCGGTGCGGCCGGGATCCTCCTGTCCTGCGTCGGTATCGACGGCATCACCGGCAGCATGCGCTTCACCTACGGCAATATCAACCTTCTGTCAGGTATCAATTACATCCCGGTGATGATCGGCCTGTTCGCCATGTCGCAGGCGTTCGAGGGCATTGAGCGTATTTACGTCAAGGGCGAGGCGAGCAAGAAGATCGACAGCGTCCTGCCGAAACGTGAGGACCTGCGCACCATCCTCACCCTTTCGCCTCTCTTCGGCTTGGTCGGCACCTTCATCGGCATCATCCCTGGTGCCGGCGCCGATATCGGCGCCTTTGTCGCCTACGGGCAGGCGAAAAACCTGTCGAAAAATCCGGCCGCCTTCGGTACCGGCGTGACTGCCGGAGTATCCGCTCCCGAAGCCGCCAACAACGGCGTCACCGGCGGTGCCCTCATCCCCATGCTCACCCTCGGCGTACCGGGGGACGCCGTGGCGGCGATTATGATCGGCGCTCTTACCATCCAGGGGCTGCAGCCGGGTCCACTGCTGTTCCGCAACCATTCCACACTGGTGTACAGTGTGTTTCTCGGCATGGTGATCGCCAACTGCGCCATGTTCATTATGGGTCTTTCTTGCATCCGCATCTTCACCAAGGTCCTGTCGATTCCCAAGGCCATTCTCACGCCGGGTATCTTCGTCCTCTGTGTGGTCGGTTCCTACGCCATGGCCAACAATTTCTTCGACGTGTACACCATGCTCATTTTTGGCATCATCGGATATTTTCTCAATAAGGTGGAATACTCGTCTTCACCGGCGGTCTTGGGAATTATTCTCGGGCCGATGGCGGAGAGCAATTTCCGGCGGGCCTTGATCATGTCGAAAGGGAACTACGGCACTTTTTTCGCCACCGGTATATCCTGGCTGTTCATCGTGCTGATCGTCAGTTCGCTGGTCCTGCCGCTGTGGACGCGGCACAAGCATCGGCGGCGGACAATCTGACGGCTTCCCCAACAGTATAGCAGATACAAAAACCACCGCCGGTCGCGAAGGACCGGCGGCGGTTCTATGTGCCAGGCGGCGCGGCGGCATGCGGCCGGGGCTATTTGTGTTCCGGGAAGATGGTCTGGAACCATTTCTTGGTTTCCGCCACCGCCATGCACATGCCGGCCTTGACCGGGCAGGTGTCCGCCAGGTCGTTCAGCATGGCCCAGTCGTGGGGAACGCCCAGCAGGCGGACGGCGGCCACCTTGACCCCGGCCTTGTCCAGCTTGCGGGCATAGGCTTCGCCTTCATCCCGGAGGACGTCGTTTTCATCGGTAATGATAAAGGCGGGCGGCATGCCGGCGAGTTCTTGCAGGCTCGCCTGCAGGGGTGAGGCATGCCGGTCCTTCCGTTTGGCCACATCCGGCAGGTACGCATCCCAGAAATACTTCATGGCCTTTTTGGTCAGCCACGGGCCATCGGCGAAGGCATTGTAAGATTCGGTTTCAAAATTAGCGTCGGTAACCGGGTAGAACAGCAACTGGAAGATGATCTTCGGGCCGCTCCGTTCCTTGGCCATCATGGCGAGTACCGTTGCCATATTGCCGCCAACGCTATCGCCAGCAATCACCAGGCCGTCCTTGGTGTCGATGCCGCATTCGGCGTTGTTTTTGCTGACGTACTCGAGAACGGCGTAGCATTCTTCCAGCGGCACCGGGAACTGGGCCTTGGGGGAATTGGTGTACACCGGGAATACTACGGCGACGCCAATTTCGGTAGCGAGGATGCGCACCAGGCGGTCATGAGTCTCGGCATTGCCCATCACCCAGCCTGCGCCGTGTACGTAAAACAGGCAGGGCAGGTTGCCCCGGGCGCCCTTGGGCCGGACGATACGAACGTTGACCTTGCCGCTGGGCCCGACGTTCAGGACGGTATCCTTGATATCGGCGTCGGGCTTTTTGACGTTGCCGGACTGGGCTTTTACCAAAGAATTGAAGGCGTCTTCGTACGACAGGGTATAGGTAGGCGGCGGCTTCTGGGCCACCAGATTCTCGTTCCATTTTTCGATAGCGGTATACAGGTGGACCTGTTCGGGTTTGCAAGCGGACATGGGTTCTCTCCTTCAGTAGACACCAACCGTGTAACCGAACGGTCGGCATCCGGATATGGTTCATGGCGGGACGGAATATCCCTTACGTAAAGGAACCTATCCGCATTTAGGTAACGTCATGCGTTTAGAATGGTTTCGGACGGTGCCAAGCGTCACGAACGAGGAGATATGTAAGGAGCACCACATACTTGAAGGGATACAACCACTTGATAATAATACCGGTTGCCTGATCAGGTTGGACTACCGTGCCATTCTCCATACCCGCCAATTTATCATAAAACCAGACCCGGCACGGGGAATTATCCCAGCCGGGTCATGGCAAAACAATACTTGGCGGAGAGACAGGGATTCGAACCCTGGGAGGAGTTGCCCCCTCACTGGTTTT
>JAJBSZ010000135.1 GCA_020861125.1 Planctomycetota bacterium
CGCTCGACCATGGCGTGGTGGTCGAGACTCTGGCACTCCTCGAAGCTCACCGCCTGCGGCAAGCCGGATCCTCTCAAGCCGCGTTCCGCTGCCACCGCGCCGCCGCCACCGACCCGCAGGCCGCCCGCCGGCAACAGCCAGTCCGCCGCCAGCGCCGATGCCGCCAGGGCGGACAGTTTTATAAAGTCACGCTTTCCCCTATCCATGTGGTGTTTCCTCCTCGTTCCTAACGAATGGTCCAACGGTAGGACTAGCTATAGCCGGCGTCGGTTAGGCGGTAATAAGGAGGCGGTGAGAATTGTGTGTGTTTCTGTGATCGCCAGGAGGAAGGGAAAAGGAAGGGGAGAAGAGGGCATCAGGAGCACTAAGCGGGCTATATTAGTCGGCGGTCTCGCCGTCAAACCAGCCGACCCGCACCGTGCCGTTTTCGAGGACACCGTAGCCGCCCGCCAGAAACGGCGGCACCGCCACCAGCTGTCCCTGGCGACCGGCAAAGTCGATACCGCGTTCGTGATGGGCGTGGATGTGGCCGCAGACGACGAGATCCGCCCCCATCGCCAATTCCTTGCGCGCCGCCGCCGTGTCGATGAGGTCGCCGCTGCGGCGTCCGTCGCCGCCACGGATGCCGGTCCGCGCCTGCTGCCGCCGGATGGCGAAGTCGACGCAGGACCAGGGCGCCCACCGGAACAGCCAGCGGCCCACCGGGCCCTGCAGGGCCCAGCGCAAGGCCATGAACAGCCGGTCGCCGGTGCAGAGGGCATCGCCGTGCAGACAACTGACGGTCTTGCCGCAGTGGTGGAACCGGTAGCGGTAGCCGTGGGGCTCGATGCCAAAATCGGCCAGCCGGGAAACGGTGAAGCCGCGGCGGAATCTAAAAAATCCGGGGTACCGGGTGGTGGGATCAAACCCCAGGCCTTCGCCGACCACGAAGTCCCGGTTGCCCGACACATGGTGGATATCCAACCCCCGCTCCGCCGCCAGCTTGAACAGGCTGAGGGAGGTATAGTAGTCGCCGACCACGCGGCTTTTGCGCTCAAACCAGAAGTTAAAGACATCGCCCAGCAGGATGAGGCCGGACGCCTTGCCGTCGATGGCCGCGAGGAATCGCGCCAGGCGCTCGTTTTCCGCCACCGCCATTGCCTGCGCGGCCCGGCTTGGCGCGTCCAGGGGTTTCAGATGCAGGTCGGCCAGCAGGTAGATCCGTTCCGGCGGCGGCATGGGAATCCTTGTTTTTATATGGCATTTTTGCCGTGAAACCGGTAAATACTGAACCCCTGATTATGGAATGCCGCCGCTGCCGGTCAACCAAATAGTGACCGGTGCCGGCCGGCGGTTTTGTCGGCCGGCGGTACCGGCCGGAAGGAAGGAATGCCATGAACGACCAGTCGCCCGCCGCACCCGAAGCGACGCCCACTCCGGAATCGGCAGCGGAAAAATCCCCTCTGCCCGAAGGCGTCACCTTTTGTACCTACGACGATTTTACCAAAATCCGCCTCACCGTGGCCGAGATCGTCGCCGCCGAAGCCCATCCGAAAGCGGACAAACTCCTGAAAATCCAGATCCGGCTGGGCGACCGGGAAAAACAGATCTGCGCCGGGATCCGCGCCTACTACCAGCCGGAACAGCTCGTCGGCAGGCGCATCGTGGTGGTGGACAACCTGGAACCCCGCACCCTTCGGGGCGAAGTATCCAACGGCATGCTCCTCGCCGCCCACGGACCCGATGGCAGCATCGCGCTGGTCACCGTGGACAACCCCGACTTTCCGTCCGGCGGCCAGGTGTCCTGATGGCCAAGGCGCGAGGGTTGGGTCGCGGCCTGGACAGCCTGATTCCAGCCGCCCCGGCGGCGGCCACCGATGCGGCGGGCCGTGAGGAAAACGGCGTCTGGGAGCTGCCGATCGACCGGATAACCGCCTCCCGCTGGCAGCCGCGGCGGGATTTCGATCCCGAAAAGTTGCAGGAGCTGGCCCGTTCCATCGAAAGCCACGGGTTGATCAACCCGCTGGTGGTGCGCCAACGGGAAGATGGCGGCTACGAACTGATCGCCGGCGAACGGCGGCTCCGGGCCCTGCGGGATATCCTCAGGCGGGATCGCGCGCCGGTCCGGCTCATGCGGGCCGAAGACGCCGCCATGCGGGAACTGGCGCTGGTCGAAAACCTGCAGCGCGACGACCTCAATCCCATCGAGGAAGCGGCCGCTTACCATGAACTGAAGAAGGAATTGGGACTGACCCACGAGGCCATCGCCGCACTCCTCCAGGTGTCGCGCCCGAAAAGCACCTATACCCTGCGCCTGCTGGAACTGCCGGAAGAGGTGCGGCAGATGGTGCTGGACGGGACCCTGGCGGCCGGCACCGCCCGGGCTCTCCTCTCCCTGAGCAACCCGATGGCCCAGATCAAACTCGCCCGCCGGGCGGCGGCGGAAGGTCTTTCCACCCGACGGGTAGAACAGCTGGCCGCCGAAATGCAGAAGGAAAAACCGCGCCCGGCGGAACAACGGCGGCCCGCTCATGTCGAGGATCTCGAGGATCGCCTGCGCCGCCATTTCGGTTCCAAGGTGACGGTGGCGGACGACAACGGACGGGGTCGCATCGTCATCGAATACTATTCAGTCGCCGAAGCGCAGCAGGTGCTGGACCGCATGGGACTGCCGCCGGCGTAATCGGGCCGCGGCCGCTCCAGCATTGCAATGCGGCCGGCAAATGGCTATAACCGGCGTGCGTGGGGGGGTGTACCGGAGCAGCCTCGATGGACCAGAACATCCTCATTGCCTTTGCCTTTACCCTCCTTGCCGGCCTGTCCACCGGCATCGGCAGCGCTCTCGCCTTTTTCGCCAACCGCACCAATACGCGCTTTCTGGCCGGTTCCCTCGGGTTTTCGGCCGGGGTGATGATCTACGTGTCCTTTGTGGAACTGCTGGCGGGTGCCGCCCGGGATCTAACCCAGGCGCTAGGGGACGAGCGCACCGGCAACTGGTACGCCGCCATCGCCTTTTTCGCCGGTATGTGTTTGATCGCCCTGATCGACAAACTGGTGCCGGACACGGAAAATCCGCACGAGGTAAAACGGGTCGAGGACATGCGCCACCCGGAAGAGAAACCGTCGGAGGATACGGCGGAGCCGACCGGCAGCGGCTCCACCCGGCGGCAACTCCTCCGGACGGGGACGATGACCGCGCTGGTGATCGGCATCCACAATTTCCCGGAAGGCCTCGCCACCTTCATGTCCACCATCCAGGACACGAGCATCGGGTTTTCCATCGCCATCGCCATCGCCATCCATAACATCCCCGAAGGCATCGCCGTCTCGGTGCCGATCTATTACGCCACCGGCAACCGCAAAAAGGCGTTCCTGTGGTCCTTCCTCTCCGGCCTGACGGAACCCCTGGGCGCGTTGGTCGGCTATCTGGTGCTGCGCAATTTCATGACTCCCACCGTCTCCGGATTGGTGCTGGCCGGGGTGGCCGGTATCATGGTGTTCATTTCTTTGGATGAACTGCTGCCGGCCGCCGAAAAATACGGCGAACACCACCTGTCGATCTACGGCGCCGTCTCCGGGATGATGGTCATGGCGGTGAGTCTGCTTCTCCTCGCCTGACGCATTTTTCGATGGCAAAAACCCGCCTGCCGCCGCCTCCGGGCGGCGGCGTTCTTGTCGAGAGGGGAACAGTACCATGACACGGCAACCCACAAACGAATCGGCCGATCGGTCGCCGCCAGCGGTCGTGCTGGCCGCGTTCGGCACCGCCCACGCCGAGGCGGTGGCGGACATACTCGCCGTCCGCCGGCGGGTGGCGGCGGCATTTCCCGGCCACGAACTGCATTTGGCCTTCACCTCGGGCCGCATCCGAAAAATCTGGCGGCGCCGGGCGGCGGACGCCGCCTA
>JAJBSZ010000481.1 GCA_020861125.1 Planctomycetota bacterium
GACCCGGAGCAGGCCGGTCACCCCGCGGGCATTGGCGGTGAGAAAGGTATCGTGGAGCGTCTCCAGGGTGAAGCTGCTGTGCTCGCAATCGAACCTGAAGAAGTCGAGGCCGGCGTTTTTGGCGAGGTAGGCCACCGCGGGATTGCGGACGATACGCAGCATCACTCCGGCAACCCTTTCGCCCGCGGCGATGCGTTCCTTGATGGACATTGGCTGTTCCTTTCATGGTATATTTTCGCTGTCGGGAAAGGTCCACGCGGTTTATTCCCGGCCATTAGGCCTTCGGCCGGCGCGCGGTTTGTAGAGTTCTTTTGATCCACGGATAGGCCGGCGTCCCGCTCAGCAGGGAGAGGGCCGCCAGACACAAGATGCCCAGGGAGATCGGTTCCCGGAAGAATACCAGCCACGACCCGTCGCTCAGCAGGAGGGACTGCATGACGCTCACCTCCAGCATCTGTCCGAGAATCAGCCCGACCACCAGCGGCGCTACCGGCACCCGCAGCTTGTCCATGACGTAGCCGAGCAGGCCGAACGCCAGCATGAGATAGACGTCGAACATCGTGGTGTTGATGGCGAAGGCGCCGATGACGCAAAAGATGACGATCACCGTGCCAAGCACCTTGTTGGGAATCCTGGTGACGTACACCGCCAGCCGGGTGAAGCCGAGGCCGAGGCCCAGCATGAAAAAATTGGCGACGAACACCGCCCACAGCAGGGTGTAGGCGACGTCGGCGTGTTCGCTCATCAGGGTGGGACCAGGCATGATCCCGTGGCCCATGAGGCCGCCCAGCAGGACGGCGGTGGACGAAGACCCCGGGATGCCCAGGGAGATCGTCGGGATGAGCGACCCGCCCACCACGGCATTGTTGGCCGCTTCCGGAGCGGCGATGCCGAGGAGCGATCCGGTCCCGAATTCTTTCTTCTGCTCCGGCGAGGCGAAGCGCTTGGCCTCATTGTAGGCGAACCAGCAGGCGGTATCGCCGCCGGTGCCGGGAATGAGACCGGTGACGACGCCGATGCCGCCCGAACGGAAGATGACCGGCAGCAGGGACCGGATTTCCCGGAGATCGGGAAGCACCGAATCCTGGATGGTTCCTTCCGCCGCCCCACCCTCGTCCCGCTCCAGGAGTCGGAGCACCTGGGGGATGGAAAAAAGACCGATCAGGGCGACGGTGAAGGGGATGCCGGAGAACAGGTTGATCGTCCCCATGGTGAAGCGGGCGCTGCCGGAAACGGCGTCCATACCGACGCAGGAGAGCAGCAACCCGAGGGACCCGGCGAGCAGGCCCTTCACCGTCGATTCCTGCGACAGCGAGGCGATGATGGTCAGGCCCAGCACCGCCACCGCGGCCATCTCCACCGGACCGAACTGCAACGCCACCCGGCCCAGAACCGGCGCCACCGTAAGGAGGGCCATGGAACTCATCAGCCCACCGATGAAGGATGCGGTCAACGATATGCCCAGCGCCTTGCCGGCGTACCCTCTCCGGGCAAGGGGATAGCCGTCCAGCACGGTGGCGGCGGCGGCGGCGGTGCCGGGCGTCCGGATGAGAATCGCCGCCACCGAGCCGCCGTACATGGCCGACAGGTAGATGGCGGTCAAGAGGCAGATGCCGGTGTCGGGCGGAAATGCCAGCGTTACCGGCACCAGAATGGCGATGGCCATGGTGGCGGACAAACCGGGCATGGCGCCGACGAGAATGCCCACGGCAGTGCCTGACAGCAGGGACAGGATGTTGAACGGGCTCATCACGTTGGCAAGGCCCAGGTAAAAACTTTCCTGCATCATAGCCAGGCCTCCAGGAGCGGTTCGCAGATACCAGGCGGGAGCGGGATGTGGAGAAAACGGACAAACAGGATGTACACGACGGCTGTAAACACCGAGGCGGCCACAATGGCGGTGGACAGCCGCACCGACCGGAGAAAGCGGTAGCTCAGGACGATGAACAGGGGCGTGGCGAGGAAATAGCCGAGGACGTCGATGGATCCGACGTACAGGACGCAGAGGAGAAAAAAGCCGATCAGGCGTCCGGTGTGGAACCGGTGCCCGGCCGGTGGCTCAGCCTCCGCCGCCTCCGCCGCCTCCGGCCGCCGGTTCCGATAGGCCAGTACCAGCATCCAGCACGAGAAAAACACCACCGCGCCGACAACCATTTTCGGGAAAAGCGCCGCCGATGGTATCAGTTCGCCGGTAGTGGCCCAGAAAACCGCACCGAGGCCAATGCAGGCGACGGCAAACAGCGTTTCATACAGGCAACGGGACACCGTATTCTCCTTGTAGGCCGCATAACGGAACGGCAGGCGGGAGGGGAATTGGTTGGGCATGGCGCCGATTGGCCCGTCCGCCGTCGACGCCGGGAACCGCCGGACGCGGCGGTGCGGCGGGCGGATCGGAACGCTATTCCTTGCTGTACTGATCTTTCACCTCGTCCCACAACTCGCCGTAGTACTGTTCCTGCTGCCGCAGCATGTCCATGTAGTCCTGGCCGTATTTCATATCCACCACCAGCGCCCGGTCTTCACAGGCTTTCAGGAACTGCGAGTCCTCGGCCATCTCCCGGAAGGCATGGATCAGGATCTCTTTGACTTCTTCCGGCGCACCTTTGGGCAGGCCGTAGCCGCGCGAGGACCCGGCGATGATGTCGAAGCCCAATTCCCGCATGGTGGGGACGTCGGGCAGAAGGTGGAAACGTTCTTCGGCGCAGATGGCCAGGACGCGCAGGTTGCCGCCTTTTACCTGGGGATAGGTGGAACCGACATTATTGAAAGTAGCCTCCACCTTGCCGGCCATGGCCGCCTGCCAGGAGGGACCGTCGCCCTCGAAGGGAATGGGTTTGGTTTTTACCCCCGCCACCTTTTCGTACATCAGGATGGCGAAAAAATCATCGCCGCCGACCCCGGAATGGGATACCGCCACCTGTCCGGGCCGCTCCTGACACGCCTGGTAGAACTCCGCGAACGTCTGATACGGGCTGTCGGCCCCGACCGCGATGATGCCGGGGTCGGTCACCACATTGGCGACCGCGTCGAACTCGTCCAGGGTATAGGTGATCTGCGCGTTCATCAGGTAATTCGTATAAATGGGCGGGGTGCAGGTGATGCCGAGGGTATAGCCGTCGGCCCGGGTTTGTTTCCCCAACCGGGTGAGCATAATCGCCGAATTGGCGCCCGGCAGGTACTGGTTGATGAAGCTGGTGCCGAGGATTCGCCCCAGCGCCGGCTGGGTCACCTGGGCCAGGCCATCGCTGCCTCCGCCAGCCTTGAAGCCCTGGAGAACGGTGATCTGTTTGGTCGGATAAGACGCGGCGCCGGCCGGCTGGGCCATGCCGACGGCGATGGCGGCAGCCATAATGGCAAACGGCAAACTCCGAAGCGAGTGGTGGCGCACCATGTTTTCTCCTTATTGGCCGTAGAACGGGTGCCGAACCCGCCGGGCGGCCATTCCGCCCGCCGTTCGGGAAACGCCGGTCATTACCGGATGATGGTGAGGGCCGCCATCTTGCTCACCGCCGCCGGATTGGCGATGTACCGCTCCGGCAGCCGGTTTTCCGTCAGGGCGGCCACCACCAGATCGATGGCGAGGGCAATCTGGTTCTGTCCGGCGTCGGCCCCGTAGAAGGCGGTGTGCGGCGTGAGAACGACGTTTTCCATGCCGATGAGCGGCGAATCGACCGGAAGCGGTTCCCGGGCGAATACATCCAGTCCGGCGAAGCCGATTTCCCCTGCGCGGAGGGCCTGGACCAGATGGTCCTGGTTGACCAGCTCGCCACGAGAGACATTGATCAGCATGGCAGTGTTCTTCATCCGCTGGAAAACCCCGGCGTGGAAGACATGTCTGGTCTCGTCGGGCAGCGGGGCGGGGAGGGAGACGATAGCCGCT
>JAJBSZ010000310.1 GCA_020861125.1 Planctomycetota bacterium
CTCTTACCCGCCGCCCGCTGCTCGATGGCGTCCAGCGCCGCCGCGCCGTCCTTTTCGTCGGTGTCCTTCTTGTTCTTGGCAAGCGTCAATTTCTCCACCAGGGCGCGATGTGCCGCCGTGGTGAAAGCTTCTTTCACGTCGTCCCGCTTCAAATACTCCAGGGCGTTTTCCAGGCTCCTCGCGGCGTGTCCCTCCACCATGGCGCTATACAGGGCCGCGTCGCCTTTCTTCTTGGCGGCGGCGATAACGTCGGGATGATGTCCCCGGAAGTTGGCCTCTATGTTGGTGTGCATCAGCGCCCGATTCTGCGCCACCCTGGCGTCGTCCATCAGGCCGCGCGCCGCGCTGTCCTCGATGAAGTTCTCGTTCTGCACGTCCCGGCTCAACTTCTCGCCGGCTTCCACCTGTTGCACGCTGTACCGGAACAATGCCTGTTTCGCGCCCTCGGCCTGCGCGTCGAATTGCGGGCCGAACAGATCCTTCTGGCGCCTGGTCTTGAGGGTGGCCTCGATTTCCCGGCGGCGCTCCTGAAACCAGACTTCCCCCTCTTTGTCCAGGTCGGCGGCAGCCATGCCGCGCCGTTCCTTGAGGGTGGTTTTTTCCCAATCGCGGTACTGGTTCGACAGGGTGGTCATGGCGTCCCGCACGGTGGTGCGGTCGATGCGTTCCTGCTTTACCTTGGCGATCTCGGTGACGGTCGCACCGGCGTTGCCGACGGCTTGGGCAAAGGCGCGGACATCGCGGTATCGCGCGGCCCCGAAAGCGTCGGCATTGGCGTAGCTGCCGCGCGGCACGTCCGCCAGGCCGTTGGCCTTCACCTGGCCGCCCTGGTATGTCTGGATTTTTCCCATGCGCTCTCCCTACCAGTTCCCGTACCGTGACGCCGCCGCCGATGCGCCGTTCAAAATGACGCCGCCGGCGGCGAGACTGGGGCTTCTCCCGGTCGCCCGCAGCATTTCCGCCGATTGTTTGCTGTTCCATGCCTTTTGGCTGTAGCCGGCGGCCTCCACCTGGCTGTTGTAGAGGATGGTCTGCGCGTCGTACTCGCCCCACTTGGCCGTGTCCACGGCCACGTCCAGGGCCGATCCCTGGTCCACCTTGACGCCCGACGCCGCGAATCCCACCCGCTGCTGCCCCTTCATAACGTCAAGGGCGCGGCGGTGATCACCGGCTTCCTTGTCGCCACGGTCCAGGGCATTGTGCGCCATCGTCTCATAGTAGGCCGCGTTGGCGTCCTCGATGCCGGCGTTGTGGTACGCCGCCTGCTTGTCCGCCTGTGCCTGCCGGTAGGCGCCGTAAGCGTCCATCCCCGTGCTGATGCCGGACAACAGGCTCCCCGCCCCGAACAACCCCCCAAACATCGATCCCAGGCTCATGCCGTCGCCTCCCTGTCGTGGTACACATGCACATGCGGCACGTCGTTGAATACCGGTTGCGGCGCACCGATGGAAAAGCCAAGCCACGCCAGCCATTTCCGAGCCACCCGGTACTCGGCGGGTATCCAGTTTTGAATCCGCGCCGCACCGCTGTGCCGGTGCAGAATGGGCAGCATTGCCCGCGACACGTCAGCCACCCACACGCCGTGGTCGATCATGTCGCTGGTCCCCAAAAGCCACCCCAGACCAGCGCCGGTCATGGGCGACACGTCGCCGACGCCGACCACGAAAAGCGGCGTCCCGTTCCGTACCGCCGCGTACGCCACGCTGGCCGCCTCGATGCCGTACCGTAGCGCCTGGCCGCCGTCCATGGGCAACAGACTGTTAATTTCCCGGAGATGTTCAGGACGGATGCGTCCGCCCAGGTAATCGATCACCTCCCCGGTTACGGGCTGGATGCCCGCCGGCAAGTTAGTCTCCACCGATGTCTCCCACGGCGTTCACCGCCAGAATGCACAAGGGGTAGGGTCTGTCCGATTCGAAGCGAAGGCGGTATCCGTTGTCGTCTTTTGGCGCTTCCGGAAAAATGACGAAGCGTCCGGTGTGCAGTCGCGGTACGCCGTCTCCCTGCGCCCGGATGGTTTCGTCGCAGGGACCGCCGATGGGGCCGACCTCACAGGAAACCGTTTTTTCCAGGTCAATCTCCACCTTGCGGACAATGTGGGGCCGGGCTTTGATCGGCTGCTGTATGGGCTGCATGTCCAGCGTTTCCATGGCGGCGGCGTAGCCAAGGCCGACATGGATAATTGCGGCGGCATGGGGCAGGGTAATACGGCCGTTGTCCACCCGCGCCCGGGCGTGGCTGCCGTCGGCCAGTATCTCCACTTCGCATCCTTCGAGGTGATCCAACCCTGCCAGGCTGGCGGTGGGCGTCCCTTCATAGGTCAGGCCGCAATCCACAAAATAAGCGCGGGTAAGGTCCGACGATGGCACGAGGTTGCTTTGCATGACCTCTATATACCGCCGCTGTTTCCCGTTGATGAGCCGTGTCACGCAAAAGTACACCCGGTCGGTGCCGTCCGTATCCACCAGGCTGGCGCAGGCCGTGAACCGCCCCTGCGTGCTGTGGCGGCTCCACGCCACGACTTGCTGGTTGGGCAGGTAAACGCAGGACAGGAGCGCGCCGTCGGACATGACAAGCCACAGAACCGATACCGGCTCCTGCTGGTGGCATATCTCCACGATAGTGCGATTCTCAAAAAGATGGGTTGCGTACAAGGTGAGGTCGTCGCCGTCGAAGCCGTCCTTGTCCAAACTGTACGACATATCCCGGAGTACCTGGCGCGACCGTCCCACAAACACCGCCGACCGCCCGACGATTACCGGCTGCACCGGAGCGCAGCCGTAGAAACTTTGGGCGCGGGCGTTGACGTTGGTGGGGGTGATGGCATACCCGCCGCCGCCGGCCTTGAACTCGCCGCCGGAGGTTCCGAAAAGGATTTCATTCAGGGGAAGCGCCCAGTATATTTCGTTCATCTCTCCGCTGGACAGCGTGTAGCTGTAACTGTCGTCGTCCTGGAGCGGCGAGTGGACCGAAAAATCGTCATACACACCGGTGCGCGATCCCCAAAAGGTCGTGGGCTTGTCGTTGGACCGCGCCAGCACCAAACGTTGTTCATACAGGATGGACACGCCGGGATTGTCGTTCGCGCCGGCGAAAGGGTTGTTGGGCTGGATGGGACCGCGCGATCCGTCCGCCGGCATGGCCTCGTCGGTGAAGGTGGTTTTGTCGGTGTTGCCGAGAAACCGAAACGGTTCCGCCTTACTCAAGGCACGGTATACATTGTAGTTTTTCGCGTCCTTAACGGCGTTCCACTGGAGGGTCGTGATACCAGTGGCTGTTGCGTTATCGTTGAATTTCGTTACATATTCCTCGATTCGGGAGCGCATCGTTTTCAGCACCCCGCCGTAGCCGGCATTGGTATACTGCACCGCCACGGAATACCAGTTGTCGGTGGTCCGCATTTTGTACTTGGTTCCGTCGGGACCGCGTGTTTCGTAGGATTCCTTACTATTTTCAATGACAAAGACAGGATAACTAAACCCCAAAACGCGGTAGAGGTAGGTATAGACTAAAAAACTGTTACTAGCACCGAAGATCAACCATTCCGCTGGCCACTCCTGTCCGTATTGCGTCACCCATAACTGGTAACATTGTTCGATATTCAGCTTTTCGTAATCAGGTACAGGAACACCGATACCGGTTGCCACGGTGGTTGCCACCGTGTCCGAAGCAATGGATTCCTCACTGTTCGATTTCAGCGCCGATACACAATAAATTACACCATTCTTGCCGTCCTTGGTGATTCGCAATCTCGCCGGCGGGTCGACGGCGAATTTACCAAAACTAAAGTCCTCGAATTCCCATTCGTGGTGATCGTGACGTATCAGCTTCCGCAGCCGGTAGTTGGGGTGGGAAAAAATTATCATGTCGGCGGTCTGGC
>JAJBSZ010000457.1 GCA_020861125.1 Planctomycetota bacterium
ATGGGAATCTTGGCAAAAGGGGCATCCGGCCGGGTATCCTGGTCGGTCTGGGAGGAATGCCTGCCCGGGTCGTCCGCCAGCACCGCCACGAAACCGCCCACCACGCCGACGTACGACAGGGTCATAAGGGGATCCGCCGCCACGTTCAGGCCGACGTGTTTCATGGTGCAGAAGGCGCGAGCGCCCGCCAGAGCCGCCCCCGCCGCCACTTCAAAAGCGACTTTCTCGTTCGGAGCCCATTCGCAGTACAGGTCGCCCTTGAAGGCGACGGCATTTTCCAGAATTTCGGTGGACGGCGTGCCGGGATATCCCGAGGCGACGGTGGCGCCCGCTTCCCAGGCCCCTCTGGCGATGGCCTCGTTGCCGGACATCAATGCTTGCACTGGGCATTCTCCTCTTGTGTGGGCGGTGACGATACTCCGGCGGCCGCGCTGGCGGGCGGGGTGGAAGCCGGAACAGGGATGCGATTCCGGCGCCGCATACAGCACCGGCGCGGTCTGGCGGAGCGGCGTGCCGCCGGGAAACGGGCCGGATCGGCCGCAGTGGAGGACCGGACCTCCCTTTTCCCTATCGACAAACAACAGCGCCGGACCGTCGGTGACGATCCAGCGCCTACGGCAAGCTGCCTAGTATACGGTGCCAACCCGGGTGGCGTCAAGAGAGCAGTCGGTCCACCTCCCCGGAGAGGGTCTCGAGGTTCTGGCTACCGAACAGCCGGCCTCTCTCTTTTCCGTCCTGAAAGAGAATGATGGTGGGGATGTCCTCGACCGTGTTGTCGACGGCAGCTTCACTGTATTCGTCGATGTTGATGCGGGCCACCACCGCCCGGCCGGCATACCGCGTTGCAAGTTGCTCCAGAACCGGTTCCAATAGCTTGCACGGCGGGCAGTAGGTGCCGTAAAAGTCCACCAATACCACTCCGGTGGCGATTCCGGCGGCGAAGTCGTCGTCGGTCAACTCACGGATCAGATCTGCCATACACCATCCTTTACCAGGGTTAGCACAAGCAGGAATCCAGCGCCGACGCCAGCTCCGCTTCCTGTTGCAGTCCGACAAAGGTTTTGACCGGTTTCCCGTCCTTCATGAGAATCAGCGTCGGGATACTGGATACGTTGTATTTGGCGGCCGCTTGTCCCTGTTCGTCGACATTGACCTTGGCGACCACTGCCTTGCCGTCGTACGAAGAGGCCAATTTTTCCAGAATCGGTCCCTGCGCCCGGCAGGGCGGGCACCACGGGGCCCAGAAATCCACCAGGGTAACGCCGGAAGACACGGCGGTGTCGAAGGTGGTATCCGTCAGATCTTTGATATTGCCAGCCATACTATAATCCTTTCACGCTGCTGCGAGATTTTTCACGGCAACCCGTCGCCCGGTTGCCCGAGTAATTTTACCCGATGCGGCCCATTTTCCAAGTACTATTCCCGAGTATCCGGAAAACCGGCGGCGCAAGACCCGTTGACCGCGGGACGGGCATCGGATACCATACATTATAATTTTGTGACAGGTTCCCTCATATCCTTTGCCAAGGAAACGCGCATGACGGTATCCCAAATTCGCCATTGTTTCCGCCTGGCGGCGGTGATGATGGTGCTGTGCCGGTTCGGGTTGTCGCTGGAACAACCCGCTCCCGGCGCCGGCGGCTCGCCCATGCCGTCCACCGCAGTCGTGGAAAGCGATGCGGATTGGCACGAAAAGGTGGTGGTGGTGGCGGTCAAGGGTGCCATTGTCGGCAAACCATTCTCCGACATGCCGGAGACGGTCACCGCCGCCCTGGACAAGGCGGATCGCGACGGCGCCCATCTCGTGGTGCTGGAGATCGACTCCCCCGGCGGTGAGGTCGGAACCTGCGACAGCCTGTCGAAACGCATCTTCGAATCCAAAACCCCGGTGGTGGCGCTGGTGCTGCATAAAGCGGTGTCCGGCGGTGCCATGCTCGCGTCGGCAGCCCGGGAAATCGTCATGACCCGATCCGCCCGCATGGGCGACATCCAGCCCATGCAGGCCGCCGTCACCGGCAGCGCTCCGCAGATGGACGAGCGGACCGCCGAGAAGATCGAGGTTGACATCCGCACCATCATGAAGGTCTACGCCGAGCACTACGGCCGACCGGTGGCGGTGGTGGAAGGCATGGTCAGCCGGGCCTCGTCCGTCTACCAGGTGACGTTCCGGGACGGACCCATCGAATACCTCACCGGCCACGAACTGGAACTTCTGGAACAGAATATCGAAAAAGGCCGGGATCGCCGCGAGATCGCCGACAGCAAGATCATCAAACCGGTGGGAAAACTCCTGGAGCTCAGCGGGTCGCAGGCGGTGGAATACGGCATCGCGTCCGAAGTGGTGGACAGCGCTGAGGCCTTCTACGCCAGCCGCGGCATCCGCGCCGAGGACGTGGTGCGGCCGGACATCGAGGTGGGCGAGCTCGACCTCAAAAAACTCATTCCCTCGGTGGAGGATTTCGGCCTGCCGGTATGGGTGATCGTCCTGCTCGGGGTTTTCCTGGTGGTGGGTATTGCCGGGTTGGTCACCGAATACCACGCGCCGGGCACGGGTGTTCCCGCCGCCATCGGCATCATCGGCTTTGTCTGTTTCTTCTCGACGCTGCTCATGCACGACCGGGGCAGTCCCGTCGGTATCGCCCTGTTTCTCGTGGGCATCGCCCTTCTGGTGGTGGAAATCATGGTACTGCCCGGTTTCGGCGTGGCCGGCATCTCCGGGTTGGTCGCCATCCTCATCGGGCTGTTGCTGGCTTTTACCCCGTCGTGGGATAGCGAATACATGCATACCTTTATGTGGCATGAACTGGGCGCGTTCGTCCTGCTGCTGGCGCTGGGGTTGGCGGCCGCCATCGCCGTCATTATTGCCATATCCGAGTACGGACACCGGGTGCCGCTGTTGCGGCGGTTCTTCCTCACGGTGGAATCGCCGGCCGGCGACAATCCCTATCCGGAAACCATGGACGAGGAACCGCAGGAATCGGCCCGACTGCGAATCCGGACCCTGATCGGTCAGACCGGCGTAGCCGAAACCATGCTCCGACCGGCCGGCAAGGTCCGCCTCGTTACCGGGGAGCTGTTGGACGTGGTTACAGATGGGGTTTATGTGGAGCCGGGCGCGACGGTTCGGGTCATCGAAGCCGCACCCAACCGCATCGTGGTGACCGCCGCCCGGTAGCGGCACGTCACGCCACCCGCCTGTCGCAAACCGGTTCGCGCCACCACTGTCCGGTCGCCCACTTTTCGCGAATTTCTTTCCCGTACGAGGAGAACAACCGTTATGAACAGAATCATGGAACAGCTCGGTCCCACCGTCATGGCCGCCATTGCTTTGGGCGTCCTGGTCTTCGGCCTGGTGGCATTTTTTGTCGTGTTCTCCTTCGGCCGGACCTGGCTGCAAGCGCGGGCGTCGGGGGTGCCCATCGGCTTCATCGATCTGGTGGGGATGTTCATCCGCAAGGTAAATTCCAGCCTGATCGTCAATTCGCTGATCACCACCCACAAGGCCGGCATCCGTGTTTCCCGCGATTTCCTCGAGGCACATTATCTCGCCAAAGGCAACGTCGCTGTGCTCTGCCAGGCCCTGATCATGGAACACCAGGCCGGGATCAAAATCCCGCCGGAAAGCCTGGCGGCACACCAGTTGGCCGGCGGCAATATCCTGGACGTGGTCCGCGGCCTCATCTCCGCCAGCCGTGCCAACATCCCCCTTTCCTTCGATCAGGCCTGCGCCATCGACCTCGCCGGCCGCGACATCGTCAAGGCGGTCAACACCTCGGTCGACCCGCGGGTTATCGACTGCCCCACCGGTTCCAGCAACCATACCGGTAAGGTGACCCTGGACGCGGTGGCCCAGGACGGCATCCAGCTCAAGGTCAAAGCC
>JAJBSZ010000377.1 GCA_020861125.1 Planctomycetota bacterium
AGTCCGCCCCGGCGGACGCCGTAGTCTGTGCCACCCCGGACGGCGTCGGGCAGCGTTTGGCCCCGGCCGAGCTGGCGGCCGGCCGCAAGTTTATCGACTACTCCGGCGACTTCCGGTTCAACTCCCCCGAGCTCTACGCCGAGTATGCCCGCCGCCTCGGCAAGGACCCGCAGCACCAGGCGCCGGAGCTGCTGCCGGAAGCCGTCTACGGCTTGACCGAACTGCACCGGGCGGAACTGGCCGGGGCGCGGCTGGTGGGAAATCCCGGTTGTTTCGCCGTGTCCTGCATCCTCGGCCTCGCGCCAGCCGTGCAGCACGGCCTGGTGGAACCGGTGGGCATCGTCTGCGACTGCAAGACAGCCATCTCCGGCGCCGGCAAGAAGGCGTCCCCGACCTACCACTATCCCGAACGCTACGACAACATGAACGCCTACCGCCTGAGCGGGCACCAGCACGTGATGGAGATCGAACGCGAACTGGCCCGTTTGGCCGGCCAGCCGATCACCGTCACCTTCACCCCGCAGGTGGTGCCGATGTGCCGGGGGATCATGAGCGTCCTCTACGGCCGGCTGCCGGCGGGGGTGACCCAGGACCGGCTGCTCGAGTGTTACCGGGAATTCTACGCCAGCGACGGCTTCATCCTGGTGCGGGACGCCTCCCGGCCGGCCGGCACCACCGACGTCCGCGGTTCCAACCGCTGCCTCCTCACCGTGGCGGCGGACGAACGCACCGGCACCTTCCGCGTCATCAGCCACATCGACAACCTGGTGAAGGGACAGGCGGGATCGGCCGCCCAGAACCTGAACGCGCTGTTCGGCTATCCTGAAGACATGGGCCTGAACTACCCCGCCTCCCACCCGTAACGCGAGTATCGTTGCCGGCGCCCGTGCGCCCGACCCACTGACCCTCAGGAGACGACAGATGGCGAACCTCACCGAATCCATGACCGACTGGGACCTGGTGCACCGTTGGGAATGGTTCCGGCGGGAATGCTGGCGGCAGGGGTTCCGGACCCAGATCCACGGCCAGGGCGGCGGACCGGCCCGGGCCTTCGCCGAACTCGCCCGGCTGGTGGACGCCACCATCCTGCTGGACGCCTCCTGTGGCCTCGGCCGCCGCGCCATCCTCCTGGCGGAAAAGGGCGTCACCATCCTCGGGTCAGACATCTCCGGCGTGGCCGTCAACCGGGCGCGGGAACTGGCGCGGGACGAGAACGCGCCGGTCAGCTTTTTCCGCTCCGCCTGGAACGAACTGCCGAAAAACATGCCGCACCATTTCAACGGCATTCTGGTCACCGGCCTCAACCTCGAGCCCTCGTGGGATCAGCTGGGCGTCGCGCTGGTCGGCCTCTTCCACGCCCTGCACCCGGGCGGGTTCCTCATGTTCATGGGCGCCACCGAGAACGAGCCGGCCACCGGTCCGGCCGACCGGGTGGAAAAGGACTGGGCGTCGCAGCCGCCGGAGAGCGTGGAGTGGTTCGTCCGCGAGGGCCGGGTATCCTGCTCCCTCGTCAAACTCCGCAACAAGCAGGCGGACTACATCGATGATCGCCTCCTCTACGTCAGCGAGGAGAACGGCACACCGCGTCTGGAATCCACCACCATCCGCCGGCCAGCCTACTGGACCTGGAAGCACTGGAAAGACCTCACCCGCATGGCCGGTTTCTGCCACCTGGAAACCCGGCAGTACCCGGGTTACGGCCAGGACGGCGGCGACCTCCTGATCAACGTCGCCTGGAAGGGCAAAAAGGGCGACGACCTGCCGATGCCGGAGACCTCCGAGCACGAGGAAGCGTATATCGACTGACCCCGGCTCCCCTCGGCGCCGCCCGGGTCGTCGGTGCGCCTCCTTTCTGGCTTTCCGGCCGGTGATGGGCCCGGCGCGGTCATGGACGGGAAGGACCCCTGAGCTTGGAAGCATTTTTTTTGTATGCCCTCGTTTTCGCCCTTCCCGTTGCACCGTTGGCTGTGGTTGAAACCATCGTCGCCGCGGTACTTACCTTTCCGGGCGAAGCCCCCTCCTTTCTGGCCGCCGGGATGTCCGTGATCCTGATCGCTGGCCTTGTCATCGCCTACCGGTTTCTGTGCAGCCCGTCGCGACGGGTGCGCCGCGTCCCGTTCCATGGGCCGCTGCGGGCGGTGCCGGCGGTGGACGAGGACGGCCCGGAGCTGTGGATCGCCTGTGTCGGCCCGGACGGGAACGAAGGGTATTGGCATATCGGGCGGGAGATTTACGGGACGGCGGCGCCAGCCTTCCGTCAGGGCGAAGCCGGGACGCTGTTCGTGGCCGGACAGCGGGTAGTGGCCATCCAGACCGCGACCGCGGATCCACAGACCGGGAAAATGCGAGGGGTAATCCAGCCGGTGGAATTCGTCCGTCTCGCCGGGCCGTTTTTCCGGCGGGAATTCCCTCTGGCCGTGCTTGCCGCCTACGGCATCGGCTACGGGATGATCCTATACCTGCCAGTTTTCTTCCTTGCCGAATCATTTACGGAAGTGAGATGGGAGCTGACCCTATTCGCCACGGTGGTCTGGTACGGCTGTATCCTGTGGTGGTGGATCGCCCGGGCCTGCGACCCCCAGCGGCTGTTGCAAGAAACGGAAAACATGCTGGCCGCGGCGGGGGCCACCACAACCGAACCTTCCCCCGCCGGTCAGTAAATACGGCGGCGGCGTTCACCACGCCGCCGCCGTTCGTGATTTCGTGGTGCTCTGTCTTACGGGTTGGTCAACACCACCTTGATCCAGTCGCCCGGATCCTGGTGCAGTTTCTCGAACATGGCCGGGCCGTCGGCCATGGGCGCGATGTGGCTGAGCATGGGCGCGGCGTCGATCTTACCGTCATTCAGCAGCCCCACCACCGTCTTGAACTCCTCGAAGTTGTAGAGGAAGCTCCCCAGCACCGTCAGTTCCCGGGTGACGATCTCCTGCATGTTTACCTCGATCATCGGCTTGTTGTTGCCGATCCACACCGCCGTGCCGCCCGGGCGCAGCGCAGCCATGGCCTGCTGCACCGTTACCGCCGCCCCGACCGCCTCGAAGGCGGTGTCGGCGCCGCAGCCGGTGAGGGTCAGGACCGCCTCGCGCACGTCCTCGCGGCCGGGATTCAGCACATGGGTAGCGCCCATCCGCTTGGCGATGTCCAGCCGGGCGTCGCTGAGATCCGAGACGATGATCGACGCCGGGTCGTACAGCCGGACGCAGGCCAGGGCCAGGAGGCCGATGGTGCCGGTGCCCACCAGGAAGACGTTCTTGCCGGCGATGCGGTCGCGGCCGGCGTGTCCCACCGCCCGGTACGCCACGGCCAGCGGCTCCATCAAACTGCCGGTTTCGAAGGAGACGCTGTCCGCCAGTTTGTAACAACACTTGGCCGGAACAGAGAGGGCGTCGGCAAAGGCGCCGTTCTCCGACAGCACGCCGTACTGGCGGCGGGTATCGCAGAGATGGACATTGCCGGCGCCACAGGGCCCGCATTCGCCACAAAACCACACCGGATAGGCGGTGACCCGGTCGCCGGGACGGAAGTCCGCCACCCCGGCACCGACCTCCTCCACCACCCCGGCGAACTCGTGGCCCATGATCATCGGCGGCGTGCGCCGGCCGGTGAGGCCGAGATAGCCATGCACGTCCGAGCCGCAGATGCCCACCGCCCGGGGCCGGATCTTCACCTCGCCCGGGGCCGGCTGCACATCGGGCACATCCTCGTATCGTAGAATGCCGGGACCGTGATATACCAGTGCTTTCATCGCACTCCTCCTCATGAGAACGCCGCCGGCGGCCGCGCGGGGCGGCGGGGCGGCAACGTCCGGGTGGGTGGGTTATTGCGCCGCCGCAACGATGGCGTCGACGGTCAGGCCGTATTT
>JAJBSZ010000225.1 GCA_020861125.1 Planctomycetota bacterium
GAGCACCGCGATGACTCGGGCCTTTTGCGGTGGCGACAGCTTGGCGAAGATGTCGGTGGTCTCAAGGCATTCGGCCAGGGCGGCGTCCGTCATTTCTTCCAGATCGCTTCCCAAAACAATCCGGTCCGTATTGATGCCCACCTGGCGGCAGACGCAGCGGCTGACCTTGTCGTTGTCACCGGTGAGCACCTTGACCCGGACGCCATGGTCCAGCAGGGCCCGGATGGCCTTGGCGGCGGATTCCTTGGGCGGATCCAGGAAGGCAAGGTAGCCGATCAACACCATGTCGGACTCGTCGGCAATGGAAAACGCGCCCACCGGCGCCGGATTGTTTTTCTGGGCGACGCAGATCACCCGCAGGCCGTCCTGGTTCAGCCGGTCGACCTTCTCGGTGACGTAGGCGCGCATCGACTGGGTCAGCGGAATGACTTCCCCGCCATACTCCACATGGCTGCACACCGCCAGCATTTCCTCGACCGCCCCCTTGGTGATCATCTGGGTCTTGCCGGCGATATCCTGCACCACCACGCTCATGCGGCGACGGTTGAAGTCGAAGGGAATTTCATCGACCTTGGTGAAAAACAGGGCGGCGTCGTTTTCCTGCTGCTCCAGGGTGCGGTTGATGATCGCGATATCCAGGAGGTTCTTGAGGCCGGTCTGGTAATAACTGTTCAGGAAGGCGTGGCGCAGGACCCGGACATCCAGTTCTCCCTGAATGTTCAGGTGGTATTCCAACACCACCTTGTCCTGGGTGAGGGTGCCGGTCTTGTCGGTGCAGAGGATGTTGATGGAACCGAGGTTCTGGATGGAATTCAGGTTCTTGATGATGGTCTTTTCCTTGGACATCGCCACCGCGCCCTTGGCGAGACAGGTGGTGACGATCATCGGCAGCATTTCCGGTGTCAGCCCCACCGCCACGGAGATGGCGAACAACAGGGCCTGCAGCCAGTCTCCCTTGGTGATGGCGTTGGTGAAGAACACGATGGGCACCATCACCAGCATGAAGCGGATCAACACCCAGGAAACGGAATTGACCCCCTTTTCGAAGCTGGTCTGCACCGGTTTGACGTTCATATGCTTGGCCGTGTCGCCGAAGACCGTGTCGTCGCCGACCGCCACCACCATGCCCCGTGCCGCCCCGGACACCACATTGGTGCCCATGAACGCCAGATTGGCGGTTTCGGTGACGGACTGGTCGGCGGAGCGGTCCAGCGGCGTCGACACTTTTTCCACCGGCTCGCTTTCGCCGGTGAGGGAGGCCTGGCTGATGAACATGTCCTTGGCGACGAGAATCCGCATGTCGGCGGGGATCATGTCGCCGGCCGAGAGGTGGACGATATCACCCACCACCACCTCCTCGATGGGAATTTCGGCCCGGCCCATGCCCATGCGTTCCACGTTGGTGGTGGTTTTGATCATTTTCAGCAGGTTTTCGGCGGCGTTGCCGCTGCGCGTTTCCTGGATGAATCGGAGGAGACCAGAGATGATCACCATGGTCATGATGATGATGACCGTCATGTAATCCTCGTCGCCCGGGTCGGCGAGGATGATGTCGGTCAGGACCGAAACGCCCGCCAGGAACAGCAGGATGGCGGTGAAGGGGTTGATGAACGCCTTGGCCAACCGCTTGAACAGGGAATCCTTTTTGCCGTGGGTGACGATGTTGGCGCCGCAGCGTTCGCGGGATTCTTCCACCCCTTCCCGGTCCAGTCCATTCCAGGACGAGGAGAATTCCTGGCACAGGGTTTCCAAATCGGCGGCGGAGGCGCGGAAGAGCCTCGCATCCATTTCTTCGCGGTGTCTTTTATCGGCCGGATTGTGGCCGTTCCGGTGCAATGCTGGCATGTTCATGCGTAGTCTCCCGGTGGTTCCGGTCTCGTGGTACCGGAAATCGGTTGTGATGGCAGTTCCTGCGGTGGAGCGGAGAAATGCCTTGGGTATCCGTACCGGAGCCGCACCAAACACGGCGGTCAGCGGACGGAGGCAAAATGGTGGAACTGCCAAACGGTTTACATGTGTTGGTGATCAGAGATTGGTAGCGAAGCAGGCACAGCAACATCGAAACCGTTGATAGACCAGCGCCCGGACCGCCAGGGAGAGTTTGTCGAGGGGAGGAGGGAAATGGAAGTGAGGGTCAATGAAAGCAGATGTCCATTGGTATTTTCCTTTCCCGAGCAGAAGGGGATATCGTCTTTTTTCCGGAATCAGGCCGCAAAGTATAGAGTACCGCCGGCGAAGCGCAAGACATTTCCGCGGAATTTTCGACCCGGCCGACCGGTCGCCCGGGGGCGGGTCGGAAGGGGTACGCCACCCGGTATAATTTCGGGAAAGTGGCGTTGTCAGGACGACGACCGGGAGGCGGAAAACTTTTTCTCTGCGCTTATACATTCCTAATATTTTCGTAATACTTCCCGAATGCGGCCATGACATACTCCTCCACAGTCAAGGGCGACGTCGCCCGACAACTGAACGTTCCCGAAAGAGGAGATAAGTGCATGAAGCCTTTCTGCATCAAGCGCCACGTAGCGACCCTGGTATTGGGGCTGTCCGTTTTGGCCGCGCCGGCCTTTGCCGCCGATGATCTTCCGGCCTACAGCCAGAAGTCCGGCGTCGCCGGCAGCATCAACTCCGTTGGTTCCGACACCCTGAACAACCTCATGGCCTTCTGGTCCGAGGCGTTCATGGCCATCTACCCCAACGTCACCGTTCAGGTCGAAGGCAAGGGATCCTCCACCGCTCCGCCGGCATTGGCCGCCGGCGCCGCCCAGGTGGGCCCGATGTCCCGGATGATGAAGGCGTCCGAGATCGAGGACTTCGAGAAGGCGCGCGGCTTCCAGCCCGTCCCCATCGCGGTGGCCATCGACTGCGTCGCGGTCTACGTCAATAAGGACAACCCGGTGCCGGGCCTGAGCGTCCCCGAACTGGACGCCATCTTCTCCTCCACCCGCAAGCACAACCACGACGATATCAGCCGCTGGGGTCAAGTCGGCCTGACCGGCGACTGGGACGGCCGCACCATCTCCATGTACGGCCGCAATGCCGCCTCCGGCACCTATGCCTTCTTCAAGGAAGAAGCCATGGGCAATGGCGACTACAAGGACTCGGTCAAGGAACAGCCCGGCTCCGCCGCCGTGGTCAACGGCATCGCCGGTGACTTGGCTGGCATCGGCTATTCCGGTATCGGCTACAAAACCTCGGAAGTCCGCGCCCTGCCCATCGCGGCCAAGGAAGGCGATGCCTTTGTCGAACCGAATTTCGACAATGCCGTCAACGGCACCTATCCGCTGGCCCGTCTCCTCTACGTCTACGTTCCCAAGGACCCGGCCCAGTCCCTGCCGGCCGCCACCCTCGAGTTCATGCGCTTCATCCTTTCCAAAGAAGGGCAGGAACTGGTCGAGCGCGACGGCTACGGTGCGCTGCCCGCCGAAATTCTCGAGGAACAACTGCAGCTCCTCGGCAACTGAAAACCGCTGCGCGTCCCTTCCCCTCCGGCTTCATCGGGCCGGAGGGGGAATTTTTGCCCATGGAACGGACGGTATGGTAATGTTCAACCGTAATTCGCCCGGATTCAAAAAAGCCGTGGATCGGCTGGCGGAATGGGTCATCGCCGCCGCCGGCATCACGGTGATCGCGGCCATGCTCGCCATGCTGCTTCTCATCCTCCTGGAAACCGCCCCGCTGTTCCTGCCGGCCCGGCAGGCGGTGGTCGGGCACACGACGCTGCCCGCTGGCGTCACTGCGGACGACGTCCTGGCGCTGGGGGTCGAGGCGGATCTGAACGAACGATCGCGGGTGGCGGCGGTGGTTCTCGCCGCCGGACGGGGCGGAATGGCGGTGC
>JAJBSZ010000469.1 GCA_020861125.1 Planctomycetota bacterium
TTTCAACTGTCCGCAGACGTGGGGCGAGCCCTTCACGTTCGAAAGACGCAGCAACGGAGCTGAAAATGGGAGACACGATGCACACGAAGGAGTTGCGCCGGGAGTCATTTTTATTAACGTTCCTGTTTTTATCAGCAGTACTTTTCCTGCCTGGTTGCATGATACAACCCGATCCTATCAGCGAGGCGGAACACTGGCAGCGGGCGCAGGAAGACCGGCAGGAACTGTTCGCCATGCAGTCGTTGCCGACTGGGCCGGTGAGCCTGGAGGAGGCCATCGCCCGGTCGATCAAATACAATCTCGATCACCGGCTGGCCACGATGGAAGCCGCCTTCCACCTCAAGCAGCTCGATGCCGCCAACCTGCAGATGCTGCCGTCCTTCGCCGCCAACGCCGGCTACACCATGCGGAGCAAGGAAAACGCCTCCACCTCCATCGGCTACTACGACGGCCTGGAATCGTTGCGCCCGTCCTATTCCACCGAGAAGCGGATCTGGCACGGGGACCTGGGCTTTCACTGGTCGCTCCTGGATTTTGGCCTGAGCTATTTCCAGGCCAAACAGCAGGCGAACCGCTTCCTGATACTCGAGGAACGCCGCCGCCGGATTGTAAACAACCTGGTGAAGGAAGTTATCACGACCTACGCCCGGGTAGCCACGGCCGAACGGCTGATGCCCACGGTGCAGGCGGCCCTGGCCGACGCCGAGTCCGCTCTCGCCAACTACGAGGCGATGGAACAAAGCCCCAACGCCCCGCGCCAGGAGGCGCTGGAGCAGCAGCGGGCCATGATCAACATCATCAGCCAGCTCCGGCGCATCTCACTCGAGCTGGAAAATTCCCGCTCGCGCCTGTCGGCACTGATGAGCCTCCCGCCCGGCCATGAATACACGGTTGTCGCGTACGACCACCGACTGCAGACCCCGCCGCAAATCACCACCAGCCTGGCGGAGCTGGAAAGCCTCGGACTGTACCTCCGCCCGGACCTGCGCGAGGAGGCCTACCAGCAGCGCATCGACTGCGACGAGGTGAAGAAGGAAATCGTGCGGATGGTGCCGGGTGTCCGGCTGTTCGCCACCGAGAACTACGACTCCAACAAATACCTCGTCAACCAGGCCTGGACCACGGTGGGGGCGACGGCGACGTTTGACATCATCCAGCTGGCGTCGAAACGGCAGCAGTACAAATCGGCGAAGATCCAGGCCCAGGTCGCCCACACCCGGCGGCTGGCGGGTTCGGTGGCGGCGCTGGTCCAGATAAATCTCAGCTATTACCAGTACCAGCAGGCGGTGGAGATGTACCGTGACGCCCAGCGCCTGAACGCCATCGAGCAGAAGGTATTGACCCTGACCGAGTCGTCGGTGCAGGCCAAGGCCATCGGCGCCATGGAACAGGTGCGGCAGAAGACCCAGAGCGTCATCGCCCAGTTGGGCCATGACAGCCGGCTGCTGGACGTCTACACCGCCTGGGCCAACCTGTATTTCTCCGTCGGTGGCGATCTGGTGCCGGCGGCGAGCGACTGCGACGAACTGGAGACCCTGACCGGCGAGACCGCCGCCGCCCTGGAATGCTGGCTGGCCGGTACGCTGCCGGCGATACCGGAGGTGGATTCCCTGCTGGCGGAAAATACGGTCCAGCCGCCCTTACTCAGTGAATTCAAATAAAAACGAGAGGAAGACCATGAAAAAGACGATTGCCGGACGGATTGCGGCACCGCTGTTTCTCGTCATCGCCGGGGCGATGGCGGGGGAGGGAACCCTGCAGCCGCTGGAACAGGCCTTTCAACCCCAAGCTACCGCCCCGAGCGCGGCGACGGCCCGCCCCGCCGACCAGCGGCCGCCCTTGCGGGTGCGGGTGACATCACCGAAACTGGTGATACTGTCCAGCACCATCGCCGGTAAGATCAATGACCTGCCGGTGCGGGACGGCGACGAGTTCAAATCCGGCGATACGCTGATGGTTCTGGACGACTCCCTGCACCAGATCCAGAAGGAACGGGCCTCCGCCATGCTGAACCGGCACGACCTGGTGTACGCCATGTACCGGGACCTCGCCGATCGCCAGTCGAAGGGGGAGACTGAGGTGGAGGTGGCGCGGGCCGATCGCGAGCAGGCGGCGGCGGAGCTGCGCCATACCGAGGCCATGCTGGACCGGCACCGCCTGACGGCGCCCTTCGACGGGCGGGTGACAGAGGTATTCGTGCGGGAGCAGCAATACGTGGGCGAAGGACAGCCGGTCCTGCAGGTGGTGGACGAGTCGGACCTGGCGCTGGAATTCATCATGAGTTCGTCGTGGATGAAACACTATCCGGTGGGCCACTCCTTCCCGGTGAAAATTCACGAGACCGGCAAATCCCATGACGCCACCATCGAGCGCTACGGCGGCCGGGTGGATCCGGTGAGCCAGTCGGTAAAGGTGTACGCCCGCATCCAGGACACCACCGGCCTGATGGAAGGCATGAGCGGCGAGGCCATCCTGCCGCCACCGGCGGGCGAAACGGCTCCATGACCGCTCCGAAGGGCAAGCCGGCGGCTGGTTCCCAACCGGAGGCCGGTAAGAAGGCGCCGGTGCCACCGGCCACCGCCCATTCGCCGGCTCACGGTGCGGCGGGAAAGGCGGGTAAGGCCGGCCGAGCCGGTGCGGCCGGTGGCGCGAAGGCGGTCCCTCCGGCAGGTGCGGTTGGCAAAGCCGGCCCGTCTCGCTCGGACGGCGGGGCTCAGGCTATTGGTCCGGCTGGTGGGGCCAATGCTGCCACTGCGGCGGGCAAAATAAAACCGGCTGGTGCGGCCGGTGGAGCAAATGTCTCTGGTAAAATTCCTGGAACCGCCGCGGTTGGTCATGCCCGTTCGGAGGGTTCGTCTGGTTCGTCCGGTTCGGAAACTTCGGCTCATGTAACTGGTGGAACGTCCGCGGATGGGGTAGCCGGGGGCGCCACAGCGGCTGGGAAAGACGGCCCGTCCGGGTTGGCCGGTGGGCCTGGAACAACCGGGGATGCCGGTGGCGGCACCGCGGCTGGTCAAGCCGGTTCGGCCGGTTCCACCGGTGGTGCTCCAACGGCTGGGGCAACCGAAGCGGCCGCCGCCGGGCAGCCGGTACGAAAACCCCCGCCGGCCCTCAGCAAGCTTACCACCATCCTTGATCTGGGCGAGTCGGTGCGCAAGGCGTCACCGGAAGAATTGCCCTTTCTCTTCGTCAATGCCAGCCGGCAGCTATTTCCGTACCGCCAGGCGGTGTACTGGGACGGTGACGGCCGGAGGTTGCGGATGCGATCGGCGTCGGGCCTGGCGGTCATCGACGCCGGCTCGCCCTACGGCCAATGGATGGATCGTTTCGCCGGCGTCGCCAGTCGTATTTTCCCGGCCGGCGAGCCGGTGCGATTCGATCTGTCTTCCCTGCCCGGCATCACGCCACGGGAGACCAACTGGTTGGGGGACTGGCGGGAATGGCTGCCTGCCCACGGCTTGTGGCGGCGCTTCGACAACCGGGCGGGAGCGGTGCTGGGAGCGCTGGCGCTATTTCGCGAAGACGCCTTCACCGACGCCGAGGTGAAATTGTTCACCTCTCTATTCGGCATGTATGAACAATCACTGGCCGCCCTGTCGCCGGGCCGGGCGCGGGGTCGCCCGCGTCTGCGCCGGCTGCTGGCGGTCGCGGCCCTGGCGGCGGCGGCCGGCGCCGGCTTCATCCCCGTCCGCAACTCAGCCCTCGCTCCCGCGGAGGTGGTGGCCCAACGGCCGGAGATCGTCCGATCCACCCTGGAAGGCGTGGTGGACCGGCTCTGGGTTGAGCCGAACCAGACGGTGGCGGCAGGGGACCTCCTCCTGACCCTCGACG
>JAJBSZ010000408.1 GCA_020861125.1 Planctomycetota bacterium
GTGTGAATGTCCAGTTTATCCCGCATAATTGCCGGCACGTCCACGCCGTCCACGGAGAACAGCTTGCCACCAAATTGCTTTTTCAGGCGGGCCGCGAAAGCGTCCAGGAGGTCAAAGTCGGCTTTGGTGTCGCTGTGGTATCTCTCCAACAGCACCCGCTGTTCGGTTTCGGCGTTGCGAATTTGTCGGCCCATGTCCTGCAGTACCCCCATCTCCCGGCCTTGCAGCATCGGGTTGCCGTCCGCTTCCGCTAGGATGCGCTCGATCATGAGGTTGTTGACGATATACCCTTCGATTTTCCGGCGGCGCCTCCCCTTGCCGATGCGGGGATCTCCCTTTTTGTGGTCCGGCAACTGCTCCAGGTTTTTCAGAATGGCTGCCTTATAATCGGCGATCACCTTCATTTTCTCCGTCCGGAAGGCGTGCAGCTCGCCCCGGCCCCGGCTCATCAGCAAATCAATGGTGGCGTCCATCTCCCGCATCTGTTCCACGGTCAGATCGTTGGGGCCGCGATGGTCTTTCGCCCGCTGCTTGTTCATCAGCCAGGGCGGAATCAGGTCCGCCAGTGGCTCCATGAACACGTCCATGGCCTCCGGGAGCAAAGCGCCGCTGGCGTCACGGACGCCGCCGTCCGAATCGGCTGGTACGGTGAGGCGGACAGGGTCGGCGTGGTCGGGCACAAAGTCCCGCGACTTGATGATTCCCCAGTGGGACAAAATGTCCTTGATGACTTCGCGGTACTTGTACTCGACCGTCGAAAGGTCGGACTGCGCCATGCGGAAAGAATACTTCCGGACGAATTTTTGCCGCTCCTCCCGGATGCGGTACGCCTCCGTCACCAGGGCGTGGAAATATTGCTGCTTGTCCAGGGCGGCCATGACCACCTCGCGGTCGCCGCTCTCCGCTTCCCGCGCCGCGTTCGCCGCGTGGCGGCGTTCCGCCTCGGCCCATTTGCCGTAATTGCACGCTTCCCGCAGGGACAGCTTGCTTATATCGGCCCGCGCCCGGTCGGTGATGATGCGGCGGTCGATGTATTCCTGCCGGCGGCGTTGCTGCGTCCGCATGGATTGCCAGATCGCCCGGCGCGTATCGTCTATCGTCTCCGCCTCGATGTCGTCTTTATGGTTGTGCAACCCAGCATCGCCCAGGCGGTCCACCTGGTCCGTCGCCCACTGGCGCGCCTCGGCGGCCTTCGCCTTGATGCGCTCGGCAACCGTCTGTTCCACCAGGTCGGCAATGTTTGGGGCTTTCGACCAGGCGATCAGCATTTCCTCGGCATTCATGAACCCATTGTCGGCTGCAAATTTCTCCAGGGTGTCGGCCTTGTTGTAAAACATCGCTTCGCCGTGGCGCTCGATAATGGCGCTAACGGGGTTTTCGCCCGCCGCCTCGATGGCCGTTTCCATATCCAAGCCGCCGGCCTTGGTCATGCGGTCGGCGGCTTCGTAGTAGCGTTTGCGCCTGCCGTGGGATCCCTGCCGCTTCACCTCCTCGGCGACGTTTGGCGCGTCCGCCAGTTCGGCAAGGAACGTTTTTAGACTGTCCGCTTCGAAGTACCCGACGCGTTTCAAAATGCCGTCCACGTCCGGCGCGGCCCGCTTGTCGGTGAACAGGTCGCCATGTGCCGCTGTAATGTCGGCGATCACCTGGTCCGAGACAATACCGCGCGCCCCGTCCAGAGGCAGTTTTTTGCGCCGGGCGCGGGTGATCGCCTGGTAAGCCGGTGTGGCTCGTATTTCCTTCACCGTTTCGGCCCGCACCTGGTCCTCGGCGGCGTGGGCGTCCATCCACGCGCCCACCATGTCACCGGCAAACCTGGCCTTGACGCGCTTCCGGTTGCGTTCCCGCTTTTCCGCCAGCGCGCGCCGGGCATCTTCGTCGTCGATTAGGCTATTGAACATGTGCCCGTTGCGCCCGGCATAGTAGGCGTCGGCTTCGGAGATCTGCGCGTCCACCGCCAGCCAGCTATCGTAGACGCCCCGCACCTTGTCGGAGAGTTCCTGCCCCACATACTCCCGGACATTCGCCCAGGCGCGGCCAAACCACCGGGAAAAGAGGTCAAATGAGTTGACCAGATCGAGGGAAGGGGCGCGTCCCTCGTGCAAATACTGCTCGAACCCGCGCGCCACTTTCTCCACGTTTTCAACCTTGGATAGGTCGCCGGCCCAAAAAAGGAGCCGCCCCCAGGCGCGGACGGTGGCCGGGTCGGCCTTTCCGCTCTCCACAAAGTCTCGCATGTCGGCGAGGAACACATGCGACAGCTCGTGGGATACTGTCGTCACGTTGGCCTTTTTGGTCAGGCCGATGATGGCGGCGGCGCGGTGGGTGGGGGTGGCCGTATGCCAGTCCATGTACCCGCGCCCCAGGTCGTTGGTTTTGGCATCCTGGTAGTATGGTTCGATGGTGTTGAGATGTGCGGACTGGTAAAAATGTTCGGGACCGCGTTCGTTGACTATCCCTAAAAGTTGGGATATACTATACAGCGATCCCGCCGCAGGAGGGCGCGCGGCTTCGGTTGCAACCCCTGACTGTAGTTTTGGCCCGGCGGGATCTTTCAATTTTAATTTATGCAGATAAAACCGGTGACCGCCGTCCGTACTGTTTTTGACAGTCAATTCCGCCGCGAACAACCGCCCGCCCACCACTACCGGTGCGTACAAATAGGCGAACCCCTCTACCGAGCCGCGTTCCTTCTTGTCCCCTTTTTCTCTATATAAAACGGCGTTTTCGACAAGTTGCGGCAATGCCTCGATGGCCTGCCACTCGAATGCCGAGTGTTTGTGGTACAGCGTTTTGCGAATCCCGTCACTGGTAAAGAGTATCTCCCATCCGGTGTCGGTGTTGACCAAAGGTTCGGCCAGCGACCGTAGCGGGTTAAGAATGGCTTTACCACGATCACGAAATTGTCGGACCGAACCTCGCCATGGTTCCGAATCCACGACAACCACGGGAGCGGTTTTTCCGGTGAGATCGTGAATCCTTTCGTTTCCTGCTGTTTCGTCCGGACCTACTTTCTGGTGGTAGCGTTCCACCGTATCCGCCGTCCCGGCCAGTTTTTGTACCACGGCGAGAATGTCCGGGTGTTGGAAAAAGTGTTTCCACCGGTGCGCCTCCTCGTGGAGTTGCGCCGCCTGCTCGATCATGTCCACCTTGTTGCCGGCGCGAAAACCAAAGCGCCGCATTTCCGCCGGCGTCAACGTCTTGCCGGCCTGAATCGCCTTCTCCAGCGCCGCCGCCTTTTTCTCCAAAGCTGCCACCTTCTCACTGGCCGCTTTCGATTCCTTTTGCATGGCGGCCAACATGGCGCTGTGTTCCTTGCCGGTGAATAGCTGCAACTGCACCCCGCCCAGGTTCAACGCCCCGCTGTTTTTCAACCGGCGGGCGTACTCGGCGAAAATGGGGATTTCCGCCAGCTTGATGTTGCGATCGATCAGGGTGTCCTGGAGCGCCTGGTCGCCGGGTGCGGCTTCGGCGATGGCAGCCGCCTTGCGGGCGGAAAGCTCGCCAGATAGGAACCCGTAAAAGGTGTTGTCGCCGCCCTGTGCGCCGATGGCATACCCAAGACGCGCATTCTCCCGCCGCACCAAACCTTCGGCGGTCGCGCGCTCCAGGTCGATGGTCGATTCGCGGAAAAAGGTGGCGTAATCATCCACATCCCCGCCGCCCTCCTTGATGTTCAGGGCCGCCCCATACACCCGCGCCTGGTCAGTCCGCCACCCGTCTTTCTCGCGGAGAATGACCGCCCGCACCTCCTCGTCCCCGGTCTGGCCGCGCAACAGCTCCAGCCGGTGGTGGCCGGACACGATCCACCGTTTGCCCGCG
>JAJBSZ010000245.1 GCA_020861125.1 Planctomycetota bacterium
GATGAGAAATGACCCGGACCTTTGCCTGATTGGTCGGTTCGGGCGTACGATTGCCTGAGGGAGTAGGGGATACCCGGGGCGGGCGGTCCGGTCCGCCCAATGGTGACGGAAGCCTGACATGACCACCAACAGCACGCTAGGCGAACGGGTGCACGCCATAATCCGCCAGGATATTCTCTCCGGCCGCTACCGGCCGGGGGAAAGGCTTTTTTTCGAGACCATTGCCCGGGAAGTCGGGGTCAGCATGACCCCCATCAAGGAAGCGTTCATGCTTCTGGAAAAAGAGGGCCTGGTGGTGACCGCCGCCCGCAAGGGAACGTTCGTCCGCGAGTTCACCCGTCAGGATATTCTGGAATTTTACCAAATTCGCCTGGCGCTCGAGTCGCTGGCGGTGGATCTGATCTGCGGTGCCGGGCTTACCGCTGCCGCCGAATCCCGCTTCGGCGCCATCTGCGACAGTCTGCAGCGGCACATCGACCTGGAGGATGCTACCGGCTGTGTCGTCGACGACGTCGATTTCCACACCCATCTCGCGCAGGCCAGCGGCAACGGCCAGCTTCTCGTTTTGGTGAACAGCCTGCCTCTCACCAACCTGTTCAATCTGGTGCGCAAGGCGGAATTCTACCTCCAGCACGGGCAAAAATTCCTGGCCGAGCATCGGCGCATCGTCCGTTTGCTCGGCAAGGGAGATGCCGCCCGCATCAAGGAAATCCTGCGCCGGCACATCACCACCGGCGATCACTCCATCCTGGTGGCGATGGACGCCAACGGGTATGATCGGCTGCGTCGTTAGCCGTCGGCGGATCCACCATTTTTACCGCTGGATTTTTTTGGTTACCGGGGCCATCGCTGCGGAATCGGGACGTCAGGCGGGGAGGACGGTGGTGATGGTCAGTGTTCCTGGTCACCGGCAATGGTGTCGACATTGTGGATCACCCGTTCCAGCCGCCGTTCCAGATCGGCCCGTTCATCGGCGGTGAAGCCGGAGGCGATGACGGCATCGGCCCGGGCCAGGATGTTCCGGCATTTGGCGGCCGCCCGTTTGCCGTGGGGGGTGAGGGACAGGAGCGTGCTCCGGGCGTCGGTCGGATTGGGACATTTCAGGATCAGGCCCTTCGTCACCAGGGTGGCCACCAGCACCGCCACCGAAGCGCTCCGGGTATTCATGCACTGTTCCAGTGCCTTCTGTTTGCACCCCTTATGCCGGTGGACATAGGTCAGTGCCATGGCCTGCTCGAGGGTGAGGCCGGCGGTGGTGAAAAGACGGTTCAGGTACTGGTGAACATGGTGCTCCGTCCGTCGGATCAGAACGCCGAGGTGATTGGTAACCGCTGCGTCGAACGAGGCGCAGTCCCTGTCTTCCATCCCCAAAATCTCCACATGCTTCCCCTGCCGGTATTATCCTGAAATCCGTCGTCGCCGGCAATCGCCAACCCGCCTGCTGGCAGCAGCGGATGCCGTTCGATGCCGGCGGCGCTGGAATACAGTAACTGCTCGAATTCAAACAAAATAGGGAATGAAAGCCATTGCCGGAAGAAAAAAAATACAAAAAACCGTGAAGGAACCGGAAAAGTGCCGACAGAAGCTGTTATCGAAAAAAGCTAGAGGTCTAGCTATAACGGTTTTGCTTCCTGTAAGGAGAAATGCATGCACACCCCTCTTCGCCCGTCCTGCGGGCGGTTGGCGCTTCTTGTTCTGTCCCTCGCCAGCATCGCCGGCGTCGCCGGTCTTGGCACCATGTATGCGGCCGAACCCTCGGTCGACCAGTCTCTGCGCTGGTCGGCGCCGGTGGGGGAGGCGAGTGACGCCAGCGTCATCGACGCGCCGCGCGGCACCGGTACCGGCGGCCGGCTTTCCCGGCCCGAAGCCCTGCGTCTGGCCGCACCCGTTACTGACGGCAGTGCCGCCGTGGCCGATCAGCCCGCTCGGAGTCGGGTCGGTCGCCTTTCCCGAAGCCAGGCCCTGCAACATGCCGCACCGGTGGGGGACTAGGAAATCGTCCGAGTCTACCGTCGGGTACTGTGGCGGTGTTACTCGTTGTACTGGGAAGGCGGTGACGGACTATCCCTCTCGAACAGTGTGTCCGGCGGTGGGCCCTGTCCAGTATGTCCGCATGCTTTCCTAGAACCTTTAACCGTGGCCCGAGACGGATCAGGCAAATCTAACAAAGAACCGTATCCTTCCCGGGTACGGTTCTTTGTTTTGGGGACCACCATGCCGCGGCCGAACGGATTCGGGCGGTCATTCGTCCCCCGGGACGGTCCCGGGGCCTCCGAAACGCCCTTGCCAGACTGGGGTACCCTCTTCCCATTGAACGGCTGGATAACCAGGCGCAACGGGGCTGTTGCCGACGGGCTGGTTGCCACCGCCAGCGGGGTTTCGCCCACTGAACCTTGTTCTCTTGAAGCGGTCAGGCACAGGAATCGGCGGCGCCGTCCACGGCGACGGACAGCTCCATTCGGCGCCGGGGCCGTGCCGGGGCCCGGTTACGGAACTCGCCGACAAGATGCAGGAAAGTATCGGGAATGAAGAGGATGTTCCAGCACAAGACGATGCCGGGGCTGCCGGCGGCGGCGTCGAGACAGGTGCGGACCGACCCTTCGTCCAGGCCGGTATTGTAATCCGGATCCAGCGAGCATTCCACCGCTTGATGCACCGGCGCGGTGGTGCCGGCGGTGGCCAGGTGCATCTGACCCGCCACGCCGTCCAGCGGCAGGACGGCTTGGGTGAGGTCATGCAGGTTGTGGGGAATGGGGATACCGACGGAGCGCTCGATAAACCGCATCACGGCCGGCGCGCTCAGGCGTCGGCCCCAGTTTTTGATGCCCCGGGCCAGGCAGTAGATTTCCAGCGGAATGCTGGATGGTCCGTAGGTGTGGAAATATACCCGCGGTTTTACCCAATCGGCGAGATTGCCCAGCGCGGCGTAGTCCTGGCCGCCGAGGAAGGCCAGCGCCGGACTCAGGAGATCGACGCCCATGGGTTTGCCGGCGGTATCGGCGAGATCCCGGTACCGTGTCACCAAGCGGGTTATGGATTCCAGGCGGAAGGCGAAGAAATCACGCAGCCCGAAGGCGGTCATCAATCCGGCAAAGGTTCCCCATTCCTCGAGGTCGCGGTCGTCTGCGGATACCAGTGTTTCCCGCATCTCATGGATGGCATAGCGCCAGTCCCGGAGCCGCGGCTCCGCCTCGAGGCACACCGGGCAAAAACAGGAAAACACCGCTTCAAGCCCGATACTCGGGAGGGGAAAGCCGGCACAATCCAGGTACAACCCGTCATATTCCTCGAGTAATATCCGGCAACGATTGCGGAGCAGCCGGCCATAGCGCCAATGGCGCGGACAGGTGAAGAGAAAACAATCATCGGCATCGAAAATGGACTGCCACATGCCGGCTTCGCCATGGCCCCGGTTGCCCCAGGCATCCTGAACCATTTCCTGCCGTTCGGGAATAATATCGTTGTCGATCAGCGTTTTGTACCATAAGTGCACCTCCAGGCCCAGATCGCGGGAAAAATCCACAATGCGACGGTTGCTGGCGGGGGAGGTGGAAGGCAGGAACAACAGCCGGCGCAGGCCGGCCATATTCCTGGCCGCGGCGATCCGGTCGAGAATATCGTCCAGCCGGAAACCGTTGAGATCCGTATCTGTCAACCGCAGGTGTCCGCTCACTATCACATCCGCCACTGCCACCCTCCCTTTTCCGACCACGCCGTCTACCCTGATTGTGGTCAGTATAGCACATTATCCGGGGGCGGTGGAATTATTTCTCGAAAAATATACCATCTGCCGCCATGATATCCTGTCTTGGGCGCCTAGGC
>JAJBSZ010000211.1 GCA_020861125.1 Planctomycetota bacterium
GGAGAGTGGCAAACTGAAGATGATCGGCGTCTTCGGTGAGAACCGGTCCGACATTTTCCCCGACGTGCCCACCGTCCGCGAACAGGGCGTCGACGTCTTTTTCCCGGTGTGGCGCGCCGTCTTCACCACCGCCGGCACCCCGCCGGAAGTCATGGCCACCCTGAGCACGGCGGTCGCCGCGGCGATGGAAGGCGACGCCTTCAAGCGCTACGCCGAGACCTCCGGCCTGCCCGTCCGCTTCCGCGGCTACGAGGAATCCGGGCCGTTCCTGGTGGAGGAGGACCGCTTCTACCGGGAAATGCTGGACAAGCTGGGCATGAAAATTTCCGAGCCCAAGCGCTGACTCCCGCCGGGGCGGCGGCCGGTCCCGTGGCCGCCGGCCCGCCCTTTCCTCGCAGTGGTTTCCCTCTCGGAGTCGCCACTCGCGGCCGTGGCGCCATCGCCGTTGGCCGCGCCGGCGGCCACTCGTCTGGTGCTCCCCCCGAACGGAGGACGTCAATGCAGGACATCTTCACCGCGCTCGGATGCCTTGCCCTGGGCGGCTACGTGGTGTACGAGGCCTCGGGCTATCCGCGGCAGGGGGACGTGGAAATGCACCCCGGCCACTACCCGGGGATGCTCGGCTATCTCATGCTGGCGCTGGGTGCGGCGCTGCTGCTGAAATTCCTGGTCAAGGGCGGGGAGAAACCACCGCCGTCGGACAGCGACCGGCTGCGGCTCACCATCCTGGCGGCCGCCCTTACCGGGTACAGCCTGGTCATGGAACCGGTCGGCTACGCCCTGTCCACCTTCGCCTTCGTGGCGCTGGCCGTCCGCCTGTTTCGCGGCACGGTCCGGACCTCGGTGTGTACCGGCCTGATCGGGGCGGTCGTCCTGAACGTGGTGTTCCGCTACATTTTCAAGGCGCCGCTGCCCGGCGGCATCCTGTTTTGACGATGGCGGCCCTGGGCATCGCCACCGGGAACGTTCCGGTGGCGGCCACGCGCACGATAAAGGACGCTTCATGGACTGGCTCCTTCCCGGCTCCTCGATCATCTTCGACTTCTGGACTATCCTGGCCATTTTCGCGGCGGTGTTTCTCGGGGTTGCCATCGGCTCCCTGCCCGGGCTGAGCGCGGTCATGGGCGTGGCGATCATCTCTCCCTTCACCTACAGCCTGCCGCCGCAGGTGGGCATCCTCTCGCTGGTGGGCATCTACGTCGGGGCCAACTACGGCGGGTCCATCTGCGCCACGCTGTTGAACATCCCCGGCACCCCGGCGGCGGTGGCGACCACCTTCGACGCCTACCCCATGGCCAAAGGGGGACAAGCCGGCCGCGCCATCGGCATCGCCACTCTGGCTTCGGCCATCGGCGGCCTGCTGAGCGCCGCCACCCTCATCCTGATCTCGCCGCTTATCGCCGAGTTCGCGCTCCGCTTCACCTCCATCGAGATGTTTTCCGTCGCCGTGCTCGGCCTGTCCATTCTCATCCTCATTGCCGAGAAGAACCACATCAAGAGTTTGATCGCCGCCATCATCGGCCTGCTGATCGCTACCGTCGGCGGCGACCCGATGACCTCCTACCCCCGGTTCACCTTCGACCGCATTGAAATCTACACCGGCATCAACTTCATCATCGTCATGATCGGCATCTTCGGCGCTTCGGAGGTATTCGGCCAGGTGGTGAAGGAACGAAAGCCGCGCGAGGTGTTCACCACCCTGCAGAAGGTTTTTCCCGGCTGGGGCTTTGTCCGGGAATACACGACCACCATCCTCCGTTCCAGCCTCATTGGCATCTTCGTCGGCGCCATTCCCGGCACCGGCGCCACCATCGCCTCCATCGTTTCCTACGGCCAGGCCAAGCGCTGGTCGAAACGGCCAGAGCTGATGGGCCACGGCTCGCCGGAAGGGATCGTCGCCTCGGAAACCGCCAACAACGCCTGCTGCGGCGGCGCCATCACCACCATGCTCTCGCTCGGCATCCCCGGCGACGCGGTGACCGCCATCATCATCGGCCAGTTCATGATCCACGGCCTGCGCCCGGGCCCCGTCCTCTTCACCGAACGGCCGGACCTGGTGTCGGCGATCTTCATCGGCTTCATTCTGGCCAACCTGTTCATGCTGGCCATCGGCCTGTCGGCGGCCCGGCTGTTCGCCCGGCTCCTGACCTTCCCGGTGGCGATCATCCAGCCGCTGGTGCTGGCCTTGTGCGTGGTCGGCGCCTTCGCCATCCAGAACTCGATTTTCGACGTCCAGCTCATGGTCCTGTTCACCCTTCTGGGCTACGGCATGCGCATCCTGGACATCCCCCGGGCACCCCTGGTGCTGGCGCTGATCCTCGGGCCGATGGCGGAGAGCAACCTGCGGCGCAGCATCACTATTTACGGCAGCGGCACGGATCTGTTCAGCGCGTTCTGGCAGCGGCCGCTGGCCATGGCAATCCTCTTGGTGACGGTGGCGATGGTCGTCTATCCGCTGGCGGCCGCCATCCTGAAGAAAAGGAAAGGCGAAACGGACAATGGCTGATATCGGTTTTCTTGGATTGGGAGCGATGGGTCTGCCCATGGCCAAACGGTTGTGCGCGGCCGGGCACCGGCTGAAGGTCACGGTGCACAGCAATCCGGCGCCGGCGGCGGCCATCGTCCAGGCCGGCGGCCGGCGGGTGGAGGGTGTGGCGGCAGTGGTCGCCGACGTCGACTATGTCGTGTCCATTCTGCCGGAGGATCGGCAGATCGAGGAGACGCTCCTCGACCCCGCCACCATGGCGGCGATGGGCGCCCGGACCGTGATCATCGAAATGACCTCATCCACTCCGAGCATGATGCGTCGGCTGGCCGCCGCCTATGCCGAGCGGGGCATCCGCTGCTTCGACGCGCCGGTGAGCGGCGGCATCGCCGGCGCCCGCGACGGCAAACTCACCATCATGGCCGGCGGCGACGCCGAGACGCTGGCGGCGATCCGGCCGGTGCTGGAGGCGATGGCGGCGCGGATCTTCCTGGTCGGCGGCGTCGGCGCCGGCAAGGCACTCAAGGCGGTGAACCAGCTGAGCGCCGCCGCCAACGCGGGGGTTGTGGCGGAGGCGCTGCAGCTGGCCCGCAGCCAGAACATCGATCTGGACATGATGTACGACGTCATCACCGCCAGTTCCGGCCATTCCTATATCTTCGCCAACAAGTTCAAGAAGATGGTGGAGGACGATTTCGCCACCGGCTTCAAGCTGAGCCTGATGCAGAAGGACATCGGCATCGCCCTGTCGGAGGCGGCAACGCTGCCGATGCCGGTAACTTCCCTCTGCCAGCAGGTGTTCCGGATGGCGGCGGATGACGAACAGAGCCTGGATTTTTCGGTGATTTCCCGGCTGTTCCGGCGGTAAAACCGCCACCGGAGTGGCACCGCGAGGCCGTCCCGGCGGGACGGCTTTTTTCCGCTCTTCCGGCTCCGCGTCACCGGTCCGCCACCACCGCCGCGCCCAGCCAAAAGAAAAAGAGAAGAAGTTTTTACAGTATCCGGTTCGCCCGTACCGACGAGGAAAGCGTTGATAGGAAGGGAGACAAAAAACGCAGGGATAGCTTGGTAATTTGGCACCTGTTCGAGTCGCCGGAGGAAGCAGACGGCGTCCGGGCGGAGACGCCCTAAGAAATTCTAGGCAAGGCAATGAGATTTGAACTGGCGACTTTTCAGCTTCTCTACTATACTTGCAGACCGAGATGGTTGCGTGGCGGCCTCGGGCGCCCGAATCAGGCGGTAAAGAGCGGAATACCGGTTGCTGTTCGCGGAATGAGGAGGGTGCCCGGTGCGTGACGGTGCCGGTCACGGGAATCCGTGCGCCGACGGT
>JAJBSZ010000099.1 GCA_020861125.1 Planctomycetota bacterium
AGCGGCTGTTAGGGGCTGCGCGGGGGGGCCGCGAGGGGCCGGCCTGGGCCGGGCAGGCCGCTGGGGCGGCGTTCGTGGCGAGTGCGGGTCGGCTCGGGGCGGGGCGGGGACCCTCCTTCGCTTGCGGCGGCGGCGGGGTCGGCGGCTTCGGCGGAGGCGGTGTCGGCCGCCGGATTGGCGTCCGCGCCCTGGCGATTACGGGTGATGAACTGAATCACCTTGATGGAGAGGATTTCGGCCATCATCGGCGCCACGCCGTCGAACTCGCGAATCCGCTGGATGATTTTGGCCGGAGTGGTGTTGTAGGACTGGGCCAGCGCCTCCACCTGGGCGGCGAGGTCGTCATTGGTGACGGTGATGCCTTCCTTGTCGGCGATCTTGGACGCCATGATACCCCAGCGCACCTTCCGCCGGGCCTGTTTTTCCGCCTCGGGCCGGTACTGTTCCAGTTGGGCCCGGAGGTTGGCGTCGTCCTGCACCCCGGCGCGCACCAGCCGCATGCGGCGCTGTTCCACCAGCGCGTTGGTCTCGCCATTCACCATGTCGGCAGGCACCTCGTAGTCCACCGCCGCCAGGAGGTGGTCGATGATCTCGTCCTCTTCCTTCTGCTTGGCGGCCACCAGCGCCTCCCGGACCAGATTGCCCCGGATGCGGTTGCGGAATTCCTCGAGGGACCCCATGCCGAGCCCGCTGGCGAAGGCGTCGTCCAGCGGCGGCAATTCGCCCCGCTCCACCGCCTTGACGGCGACCTCGATCTGGGCCGGCCGGCCGCGCAGGGCCGGATTGGGATGATCGTCAGGCATGGTGATGGTGAGGGTGACCACATCCCCGGCCTTGGCGCCGGTAAACTTTTCCTGCAGGTCGGGGCACGGCAGGCCGAAGAGGGTCTCGCCCTCGACCCGGAGCCGCTGGTCCTGCATGCTCATCACCACTTCATCGTCGATCTTCGCCTGGAAATCCACCTGCAGGACATCGCCGACGGCGGCCGCTTCCTCCACCGGTTGGTAGTTGGCGAACATCTTGCGGTAGTGGTCGAGAGCCCCGTCCACCGCTTCGTCCGTCACCGGCACCGGTTCCTGGACGATCTCCAGGCCCTTGTATTCCGGCAGCTCGAAGTCGGGCGCGACATCCAGCTGGACCTCCAGGGTAAAGGGCTGGCCGGGCGTGGGCGACTGCTGCGGGGCATTGTCGGCGACGCCGCCCAGCACCTGCAGCTTTTCCTTTTCCACCACCTCGCGCACGTGCTGTTCCGCCAGCTGTTGCCGGACACCCGAGGAGGCTTCCTTGGCGAAGCGCTTTTCCAGCGCCCGCCGGGGGGCCTTGCCCTTGCGGAAGCCCTTCAACTGCACGTAGCCGTTAATTTCCTGGTAACTCTGGTCGAAGGCGGCGTCGATGTCTTCCGGCGAAAAGGTCATCACTATCTTTTTGCGGCATGGGCCGACGTCGCTAGTCACATACTCCATCGCATAACCTGACATTCAATAGGGACATAAACAAAATCATCCGTACCCCTGGATACGGATCCGACGGTGGCGGGACACGCCGCGCCCATTCCGGGATCAATGCTATTTTTCCCGGGTCGGGTGTCAAGGGTTTTTGCTTCTTCACTGGACGGCAAGCGCGGCGGCGATGCGGTCCAGCGTGCGGTCGCGGCCGAGTAATTCCAGCGTTTCCCAGATGCCCCGGCTCACCGTGCCGCCGGTGACCGCCACCCGGAGCGGCTGGGCCAGATCGCCCATTTTCACCCCGGCCGTTTCGCCATAGGCGAGAGCCGCCTTCTCCAGATCCGCCGCCCGCCAGCCGTCGAGGGCGCGGAACGCCGCCTGCAACCCAGCCAGCACCGCGAAGCCGGCGCCGTCCTTTTTCCGCAGCACCTTGTCCACCGCCTTGGGATCCAGGTCCACGCCCCGGGTGAAAAAGTAGCGGGTGTTGGCGACGAAGTCCTTGACCGTTTTCAGGCGTTCCTGTTCCAGAAGGATCAGCTTGCCCAGCCATTCCGGCTGGATGGCTTCGGGCGCGATGCCTTCGGCCGCCAGTTCCTGCCGGATCAGCGGTTCCAGCTCTTCCAGCCGCAGGTGCATCAGGTACTGGCCGTTCATCCAGGCCAGTTTTTCCAGATTCAGTTGGGCCGGGGCGGCCGAAACCCGGTTCAGGGTGAAATGGTCCGCCAGCTCCCGCCGGGACATTATTTCCACCCCGTCCTCCCGACCCCAGCCGCAGAGGGCGAGGAAGTTGAACAGGCACTCGGGAAGATAGCCCTTGTCCCGAAAATCCCCGACGTAGGCGTCGCCGTCCCGTTTGGAATAGGGCTTCCCTTTGCTGTTGACGATCATGGGAAAATGTCCGTACCGGGGCGGGACCTTCCCCATGGCGCGGAAGAGGAACAGGTGACGATAGGTGTTTTCCACGTGATCGTTGCCGCGGAGAATGTGGGTGATCCCCTGGTCGACGTCGTCGACGACATTGGCCAGGTGGAACACCGGCGTGTTGTCGCTCCGGACGATGACCAGATCCCGGATGGAATCCAGCGGCTTCTCCAGCCGGCCGAGCACCAGATCCTCGTAGAACACATAGCGGCGGCGGAAACACAACCGCTGTGGTTTCCCACCCAGGACGTCCTCGGCCCGGCCGGGAATGCCCGACAACAGCGCCCCGCCACCTGCCGTGCCGCCATCCGCCATCTTCACCCGCAGTTCGGGCATGGCGTCCCGGCTGATCGGGTTGTGGTATTCCTTGCCGTCGGAGCCGTGGGTGACGTAGTCCACGCCCCGGGGCGTGACGAACAGCTCGCCTTTGGCGACGTCCACCTCGACCTCTTCCCGTGGTTCGGTGACGAAGGAAGGGTCCAGAAGCGGCCCGTCGAGATGGAGGATTACCGGCCCGTCGGGGATGCGGTTGGCGAAGCCGGCGGCCACCATCGAATCCACCACCGCCATATGCCGTTCCCGTTGCCGGGACTGGTACATCGGCTCCTCGTCGTAGTCCAGACCCAGCCAGGCCATGGCTTCAAGCAGGGTCTGGATGGCTTCGGGGGTGGAGCGTTCGATATCCGTGTCCTCGACCCGCAGAAGAAACTGCCCGCCTCCGTGGCGGGCGAACAGCCAGTTGAAAATGGCCACCCGAATGTTTCCGATATGCACGTGTCCGGTGGGGCTGGGGGCGAAGCGAACGCGGGTCTGGGTTGTCATGAGGATTCCTATTTTATGCACCGGTAGACGATCGCCGGCGGGACGTTCCGCCAGACGATGCCGCTGGTTTGGATCCGGGAGAAATTCTGCCGCAGGGTGCGCTTGAACCGGCGACCGGCCGGCATGACCAGGCCCTGCAGGTAGGCGAAGGAGACGAACGTTCCTCCCGGCGGTAGCACCCGGAGGGTGGCATCGAGGATGGACGTCTGCACGGCCTCGGGAAAAATGGCCCAGGGCAACCCCGAGATCACGCAGTCCACGTGGTCAACCCCTTCCCGCCGGCAAAAGGTTTCGATATCAGCCGCATTGCCCCGGCGCAGGTGCAATTCCGGAAACCGCCGCTCCAGTGCGGCGGCGAAGTCGGGATTGATTTCCACCGCGAAAAATCGCTGGCGCGCAGTCAACGACCCGAGGATATGCCGGGTGAAGGCGCCGGTGCCGGGGCCGTATTCGGCGATGACCGCCTCCGCCGGCGGGGCGGCGAACGCCACCATCTGCCCCGCAGCGGCGCCGGCGAGGTGGCCCTGCCAGGAGATGCGGGGGTTCACGGGCAGGAAGCCCCACACGATCCCGCCGTAGAGCAGCACCACGGCCACGGCGGCCAGGAC
>JAJBSZ010000394.1 GCA_020861125.1 Planctomycetota bacterium
CAACTGCCGGTAACCTCCCCGTAATGTAACCCCCCCCATCGGTAATCAACTGGTTTACCGTTTCCGTTTGCTACCGGCAGCCCGGGGGCGTTGCGGGGCGGGGCGGCGGGATGGGGCCTGGCTCCCCCGCCGCAGCCGCGCCGGCGGCGGCGGGACCGGTTTCTGCATGATAAACAGATAGTTGAAGCCGCGCAGGTAAAAGCCGCCGTCCCGGGCGGCTTTTTGGTAATTGCCCAAGTCCAAGGTGCGGTTGTGCCGGACCACGGCGACGATATCCACCGGCGTAAAGCGCCGGCGCAGCCGTTCAAACAGTTCGAAACCAATTGGGTAAAAACCCTTGTCCTTGACGAAGGAATCGGAAACGTAGACGCCGCAGTGCCGTCCGGGGGCAAGCACGCGGTGGATTTCGCCGATGACCTGCTCCATCGCGTCATAGTACTCGGAATCGGCGGCATCGAGCTTGCCGATGCAACGGGGGTCGTCGGAATAAAGGATATGGGTGGAATAGGGCGGGTCGACAAAGACCAAAGCCGCCTTGTCGTCCTCCAGAGGAAGCTTCCGGCTGTCGACGCGGAAGATGTCCGGCCGGGTGGGGTTAAGGTCGTAGCCGAGGGCCCGCCGTCCCAGTTCCCGGGCCACATCCAAAGTTGTGCCGCTGCCGGCCATGGGGTCCACCACCAGCTCACCCGGCTCGGTATACCGTTGGATCAGGTTCCAGATGATATAGCTTGGGGTGGCGCCGGCATAGGCGGTGCTGCCCTGACGCCTGCCGCCGTAGTTCTGGGCTGGAAAATCCCATAGGGTGGTCGCCTCCAGACGGGGTTCCTGCTGGTCCGGCCGCCGGATCGCCGGTCGAGTCTGGCGGCCCGAGCCGGTAGGGCGAGCACCACTCTGGTTAGGATGACGTGGTCGTGGTTTTTTCATGGCTGGCGATTGTACCCTTTCCCGAACTCCTGGCAAGGGCCGCCTGATTTCCGGTTGCGGCGGGAAGGGGAGTCTGTACAATCGGTGCCCGGGCGGGGCCGTCCGGCCGGAATTCCGGTTGACCGCCGCCGGTGACACGGGTTGGGGCGGCTCCGCCTGGACAATATCTCGATACGGACGGGGCGGCATGGGTGGACTGGCGACATGGATGTGCATTCTTATCGCCATGACCGTGGCGGCCTGGCTGTGGTTTACCTACCTGGTGAAAATCGTCCTCAATGACGAGGTGGTCCAGGAGCGGAAACGGCGCCGGCAACGCGCACGCGAACTCGAGCGCCGGCGGTTGCAAGACCGCTATAACGCCAGGAACAAGGGCCGGTAACGGGGAGAACGGATGGGCAGCGAACGCGGCGGCGATCGCGAAGTGCCGGTTGCCGACAGCCATGGCTTCGTCATGGCCCGGCTGGACGTGGATCGTGAAGCCCGCTGCGGCGCGCCGGAGGCGGTGTTTGCCCAGGGCAAGACCCCGGCGGAAACCCTGGCCATAACCGAAATTCTGGTGGCGAAACAGGGCCACGCCCTGGTGACCCGCGCCGATACCGCCACCATGGCGCTGCTGCGCGAGCGGTGGCCCGATCTCCGGGTCGCTCCCCACGCCGGGGCCGCCCTGGCGGGCGCACCGCCCGCCCGCCGCGCCGCCGGCACCTGGGTGGCCATCACCGCCGCCGGCACTTCGGACCTGACGGTGGCGGAAGAGGCTGCCTTCACCCTGGATTCCCTCGGGTTGGACAACCACATCATTGCCGATGTCGGGGTGGCGGGCATCCACCGCCTGCTGGCCCAGATCGACCGGTTGCGGCAGGCGGCGGTGATCCTGGCCGTCGCCGGCATGGAAGGGGCTCTCCCCAGCGTCCTGGCCGGCTTGGTGCCCGCGCCGGTGGTGGCCGTACCGACGTCGGTGGGCTACGGCGCGTCCCTGGGCGGCCTCACCGCCCTCCTCGGTATGCTCAACAGCTGTTCCCCGGGCATTTGCGTCGTGAATATCGACAACGGCTTCGGCGCCGCCGTGGCGGCGGCCCGCATCATCAACCATTCGGCCGGAGGCGGGAAAGGATAACCCATGACTGCCAGCCACCACACCCTGCCGCCGCTTCCCGTCCGTCCCCCCGACAGCCACAAAGGCGTGGCGGGACGGGTGCTGGTTATCGCCGGGTCGGCCGGCATGACCGGGGCCGGTGCCATGGCCAGTCGCGCCGCCTTGCGGTCCGGCGCGGGAGTGGTGCTCTGGGCCTTGCCGAAAAGTCTCAACCTGATCGGCGAAGCCGCTTCCCTCGAAGTGATGACCCTGCCCCTGCCGGAGACCTCCTGCGGCGCTCCCGCCATGGAGGCGCGGGAGACTCTGGTGGAAGCGGCCCGGGAAACCAACTGTGTTATCCTTGGGCCGGGCCTGCCGGTGGCCGGTGATACCGGCGAGCTCATGCGCCTGCTGATACCGGAGATCTACCCGCCGCTGATCGTGGATGGCGGTGCCCTCTCCGCCATCGGCGGCGACGCCATGATCCTCCGGAAGCGCCATTCGAGCACTATCATTACGCCGCATCCCGGCGAAATGGGCCGTTTGACGGGCAAGACATCGGCTGACGTCCAGGCCCGGCGCCAGGAGTTTGCCGTCAAGTATGCGAAAATTTCCGGCGCGGTGGTGGCGCTCAAGGGTTACCAGACGGTGGTGACGGACGGCACGGCGGTGTATGTGAACGATACTGGCAACCCGGGCATGGCTACGGCCGGTTCCGGCGATGTGCTGACCGGGGTGATAGCCGCCCTGGTGGGTCAGGGGATGAATCCGTTCGATGCGGCCCGGCTGGGAGTCTACCTCCACGGTTGGGCGGGGGATCTGGCGGCGGCCAGCCTCGGCGTGCACGGGCTCATGGCGACGGACATCATCGAACACTTGCCTGCGGCCTTTCTGGCGTATGGCGGAAAGGACGCGGGCGCATGATCCGAACGGTGCCGTTTACCCTGGGCACGGCCGATGGCCGGACGCCCAGGCCCGCCCTGCTGGAATGGCTGGTGCGGGAGGGGGACCATGTGGCCGCGGGTGAGCCGCTGTGCCGCTACGAGGTGGACAAGGCGGTCGCCGTGTATCCGTCGCCTCAGGCCGGATATCTGCGGCGGCGGCTGATACCGGAAGGCGGGCGGATTGCCCCCGGCGCCGCCCTGGCGCTGATGGCCAATTCCTTGAGCGTCCCCCTGCCGAACATTCCCGTTGCCCATGAAAGCGAGGCTGACGCCCGGCACGACTTCGACTGGTCGGAAATCGACAACCGCGCCGGTCCGCCGGAGCCGCTGAACGTCATGCGCCGGGCCATCGCCGATCGCATGGCCATGTCCAAGCGGAACATTCCCTGTTTCTACCTCACCGTCAGCGTGGACATGACCAGCTGCCTCGCTCTCCGGAAACGTTTGAAAAAGCACGGCGGCAAGGCCACCTTCAACGACATGGCCATCAAGGCTGCCGCCCTGGCCTTGGTGGCCAATCCCAAGGTGGCCGGCGTTTTCGTGCCGGAGGGGGTGGTGCCGCGGACCGATCTCCATATCGGGTTCGCCGCCGCCTTGCCCGACGACGGTCTGGTGGTACCCGTGGTCAAGCATGCCGATCGGAAAACCCTGGTGGAAATCGCCGCCGACACCCGCCGGCTGGCAGCCCGGGCCAAAGACGGCCAGCTCACCCCGGGCGACTGCTCCGGCGGGGTCTTCAGCGTGTCCTACCTCGGTGCGTATGATGTCGACAACTTCGTGGCCATCGTCAATCCGGGCGAAGCCGCCATCGCCGCCGTGGGCAAGACCATCGACACGCCGGTGGC
>JAJBSZ010000094.1 GCA_020861125.1 Planctomycetota bacterium
GTTCCTGGTTCTTCTTGACGCCAGTCTTGCTGTCGGATTGCCGTTTGAATTGGAACGCGCCGGTATCGACGCCGACGCCTTCCGTCGTTGTCGTTTCCATGATGATGGGCAGTCCGGTCAACCCGTCGCGGTGTTCGCCGGGTTTCAGTGGCATTGCCGGCGCATCGAATAACGATTGTTGCTTCGCTGATGCGTCGACCGGTTCGGTGTTCGGCGCGGGTGCGGGTGCGTCCGGGGCAGGCGTTGCGGCTGCCGCGTCCGGCTGGCCGACTGCCTCGCCGGTGGCCGTGCCGGCGCCTCCTGCATCAATGGGGGGCGTGGCTGTGTCGGTAGTGGTGGCAGCCTCGGGGGCCGGCTGCCCGATGGCGTCCTCGCCCGTCCAGGTCGCATCCACTTCGGCACCGCCCGGATTGTCGCGCCGGCGTATCCCTTCCACCCATTCGGGGTGGCTTTCAATGTACGAATGCAACGCGGCGCGGACGGGAAGGTTGTCCAGCAATGCCTCGGGAGTGATGCCGCGCTTGCCGGCGGTTGTCTTTGTCCAAGCCCACAACAGGGCCGTTTCCGCCTTGGCCTGTGCCACCGGCTTTTTCATGGCGCGAAGGTCTTTGTAAAATGCACCTATGGCGGACGGGACGAGGTTTTTTTCAATCTCGCCCTCGATGGTGTGCTGTAAGTTCGAGGCGAGGTCGTGCAGTTCCTTCAACTCTTCAAGCTGCTTGACCATGTGGGCCGCCGTCTCCATGGACGGAGTGGGCCGGAACAGTTGCAATACGTCCGCCTGGTCGTTCCCCTCGCGGACCAGGATGTTTTCGATCTTCACTTCGATATCGACGCCGTTCTCCACCGCCTGTTCCAACACGACGGGATCCACCTGGATGCTCTGCAAAAAGCGCTCCGCCTCGGCTTTGGGCAGGCTGTCCGCCTTGCGCTTAATGTCGCCGGCGTCGGCGTAGGCGGTGGCGGTGAGGTCGGTCGCCTTCTCCTCGATGGCATGGTGGACGATATTACGTGTTTCCGTCCGTACCTCGTCAATGCTCTTGCCCTTGGCGCGGAGGTCGTTGGCCGCCGTCATGATAGCCTGGCCGCTCTTTTGGAATTTCGCGTACAGCCACATGCCGGTGATTTCCCGGCCCGACTGGCCGATGCCGCCGCCGATCAGGCCACCGGAGCCGAACCCGCCCCACATGGATTCGAGGATGGCTCCGCCGCCATCCACCAGGGTATCCCATATATTGGCGACGGGATCGCCCAGGCTGATGCTTTTGGCGATTGGGGTCGCCACCAGACTGGTGGCGGTCTCGATGCCTTCGGTCAGGGATTCGCTGCTGCCGGAGACAGCGATACCGCGCCCGACGCGCCCGGCGCGGGCCAGCACGGTATTGGACGAACCGCGCACCGATCCCCACATGCCGCCGATGCCGGGGGATTTGAAGGCTTGGTCGAGGCTTATTTTTTCGGCGGCTGTGTGGATGCCGGCAACGGCCAGGGAGGTGAAAAGGTTGGTGAGGGTATCGACGCCTTCCTCTCGGTTGGTGCGCCACACGCTGCCACCTTCCGATAAGCCGAAAAGGGTGGCCGGGGCGATGGTCGCGCCCTTGAGCGCCAGGCCCAGGCCGAATGAGGGTAGGTAGGATCCCGCGCCCTGGACAAGCGGTCGGACGCCGCTGTCCAGCCAAATGTCTCCCGTTTCCGGCGGCGGGCGGTTGGTCACGGCGCTAGTGGTCTTGTACGTCTCCTGCATCCAGTCGTCTAGGCCGTCGAACGAAGCCGCGAAACCAGGCGCGAAGTCGTTCCGCAGGTCGCGGGCCACCTGTGTTCCCCACGCCGGGATGCCGACCACGATGTCGTTGACGGTGTTGGCGACGGCTCCCGCGAACCAGTCCACCGCCACGCGGGCCGCCGAACCGTGCGCCCCCCGTATGGCCGCTTCTAGGTTGTTCAACTCGTTAAGGTCGTCGCGCCAGTCCATGACGTATTCGGGGTCGGATGCGAACCGTTTCGCCACATAACTGTCCGGGCCCGCCACCGCCAGAATGGTGGCGGCGATGCGGCGGGCCTCCAGCGCGTCGGGTTCGTGGCGCTGCATCATCTTGACGAGGTTTTCCGGGAGTTTCGTTTCCTCGGCAATGCGTTTGATTTCCGTGCTGTCCTCGCTAAAAAACTGTTTCCCCAGCAGGTACATATTCCCGATGTCGTTGGCGCGGGCAAAAAGGTTCATCTGGCGCGACGGGTCGGCGATGCGGGAGATCGCCAGCGTGCGGTCGCGGGCGCTGGCGAGGTGCCGCACCTCTCCCGGTGCCTGCGCGTCGTCGGGAACCTGGTACGCAAGCGGGGGGAAATACTTTTCGGGGTCCGGTTCCGAAAACGACGGCGGGGCCGGCTGCTCCTGGTGCTTCTCCTCGTACTCGCTGAGGTCGATTCCCCAATCCCTCGGCTGGGCCGCCTCTCCGGCGGCTGCCGGGCCGCTGCCGGCGTCAGGGCCGTAGGCGGAAAGATCGATGCCGTATAGAGTGGCCGCCGTTTCGGGCGCGGCTTCCGTGGTGTGGTCAAAGTCCATCAAATGCCCCAATGCGCGCCGTCTGGCCGAACATGGAATACGCCCCGGCTGGGAACGTACACTTCCCAATGTGTCCCGCGCCAGCGCCGGTACGAGTTCGGCTCCTCCAGCATTTCGGCGAGTATGGCCGGGTGTTCCTCTTCTCCGTGGTTCTCGTCGAAAAACTCGTCGCCCAGTTCCGGTTTCGGAGTCGGTTTCGGCAGGTGGGAAAGGATGGCTTTTCCGTCCTCGCTCACCTGCTGGATGGTGCCGTTCGGTGTGGTGATCTCGGTGCCGCCGGCGCGGGCCTCCGCCGTATCGCGGATGCCGCCGGTAATGGCGGGAGCCGCCGCCGGCGCGGGCGCTTCCGGGGCGTTCTTGGGTATCCAGTATTTTTCGTATCCCTCGAATCCCATGGCCTGATAGCGCGGATAATCGGCATTGAACCAATCCCACCCGGCCAGCATGCCGTAGTTCCAGCTCGTCCAGTCGCCCGGCTCCATGAGATGGGTAATAATCTTGTCCTGCTCGTCGCGGGGCAGGAAATTGACGCTTTTCAGCTTCAACTCCTCGGCTCGTTGTTCGGCCATCAAATTAAAATTCGTGAGGAAGTTTTCACTGTCGATCTTATTTTTGCCGGTCGGGTTCTTGCCGGTCGCCTGCATCCACTGATTCCGGGCGTACTTCTCCGGAACCATGGTTCCCTTGATGTTCTCGCCGTTGGAATAGCGCGCCAGTTCCTTGTACGCTTCCGATTCTCTGCCGCCGGGATTGAGCAGGGCATATATCTCGCCCCACTTACCGTCGCGTTTCATTTGCTGCATGGTGGCAGGAGAATACCGTGCCATCAAATCCTCGGCGGCCTGCCACACGTCGACGCCGGTTGCGGTGGCCTGGCCGGTGGCCCGGAGATTCTGCGCCCGCAACATGGCGGTTTTCTCCTTGTAGCCGATGCCCGACGGGATCTCTCCCGTTTTCCAGAAACCCTCCCACCGCTTTTCCGTCTCCGTCTGCGCCTCCGCCGCCTGCGTGGCCTTCTGCATGTTTTCCCGCGTCACCGCCTCCTGGTAGGCCAGCTTGCCGCGCTTGTAGCCGTATTTTTTTATGAGTGCCGGTTGTAGTTCTTCCACCCTCTTACCAGCCGCCCGCTGCTCGATGGCTACCAGCGCCGCCGCGCGCTCCATTTCGTCGGTGTACATCAAGTTCTTGCCAAGCGAAAATTTCTACACCAGGCCG
>JAJBSZ010000284.1 GCA_020861125.1 Planctomycetota bacterium
GTCAAGTATATCCAGAAAACGGAAGAGGCCGCCAAGGTTCGGGAAAAGCGCCTGGAGATGGCTGCCCGCAAGGTCAAGGTTTTGGTGGTGGACGATTCACCGCTGGTGCGAAAAATCCTGGTCGGCGCCATCAACGCCACCGCCGACCTGGAGGTCTGCGGCGAGGCCGGCGACGCTTTCGAGGCCCGGGACCGGATTCTGGAGCTGGACCCGGACGTGATCAGCCTGGACATCATCATGCCGAAACTGGACGGCCTGAAATTCCTGAAATCCCTGTCCCAGCATTACCCGAAACCGGTGGTCATCTGTTCCACCATCGCCAAGGACCAGTCCCAGGTGGCGGCCACGGCCCGGGAATACGGAGCGGTGGACGTGATCGACAAGGACGCCCTGCAGCTGTACAAGGGAGAAACCATACTGCAGGAGGTGTACATCCCGAAGATCCGCCGCGCCGCCAGCAAGGTGGTGCGGAAAATCCTTTTCAAGTAAGAGCTGACGACCATCCCGTCGGTCCCCCTACCATACATTTCCCAAAAACCATCGCCGATCCGGACGCACCGGATCGGCGATGGAAAGAGTAGCTTGGTGGTTTCTCTCAGGCGGTGCCGCCTGCCTCCCGCACCGCCGCCAGGGCCCGCTGGCGCAGGCCGTCAGCGCTCACTGGCGGCGAAAATACGCAAAACACCCGCAGGGTTTCGCTTCCCGTGTTTTCGATCATATGGGTCTCCCCCTTATCCGCCACCAGCAGGGTGCCCGGCACAAAGTCGACCCACTCGCCGTCCGCCATGGCCCGGCCGCTGCCGGAAACGCAGTACATGGCTTCCATGGCCGAGTCGTGCTGGTGGGTATCGATCTTGCAGCCCGGCGCCCATTCGGTGAAGTGAATGGAAAAGGGGATTTCCCGACCGGCGTTGTCGGCCATCATCATGGGGGTCATGATGCGGTTGAAGGGCGCCGGCACCTCGATGGCCTGCGCGGGATCGTACTGAAAAATCATGGCTGGGTCTCCTTATGTCTGGCTGCGGGGGTACCGCCGCTCTCCGTGGTGTATTGTACTCCAGAATTTCCCCCGCAACCCAAAAAACCCGGGGAGAAATATCCCGAAAGCGTCATGTGGTGGAATCTCTACCATGATAGAACATCCTCTTTGTCCCTGTCCAGTCCCAAGCACGGTTTTCCACCTTTGGGACCGCGTCGAGCCGATGGCTACGACCGCGCCACCCCGCCGGGAAAGGAAACCGCTACGGTTTCTCATGAGCGCTGCCGCTCCGCCCGGAAGTTTGCAAGAGAAAATTTGACCACCGCCACCGGTGCGGTATGATAGGGTTTCCCACGAGTTGATCGTCCGAGAGTGCAACCGCCCCGCACAGTAGGCTCGGATGTTCTCGTACGCATCACCCTAAAACGAACCAGGACCGTGCGACGCGGTCGAAAATCCGGACAACTACCAAAGGAGGCAGCTTGGCGCTACGACCTGAACGGAAACGTGAACTCGAGGCCCTGTGCCGTCGGTTCCGGGTGGATGTCATCGATACCCTGCACGCCATCCAAACCGGTCACCCCGGCGGTTCACTGTCTGTTTGCGAAATCCTTACCGCATTGTATTTCGAAAAGGCCCGGGTCGACCCCGCCAACCCAGACTGGCCGGATCGGGATCGCATCGTCATCGGCAAAGGCCACGCCTCGCCTATGCTCTACCGGGTGATGGCGGAGCGGGGATTCTTTCCGGTGGAGGAGATGCGGACCCTGCGGCAGTTGGATTCCCGACTGCAGGGTCATCCCTGTCCCCTCGATTGCCCGGGCGTCGAGTCGGCCAGCGGGCCGCTGGGTATCGCCCTTCCCGCGGCGCTGGGCATGGCGCTGGGACTCCGGCTGGAAGGGCGGCCTTCCTTCGTATATGCCATCATCGGCGATGGTGAATCCAACGAGGGCGTCGTGTGGGAAGCCTGCATGGCGGCCAACAAATTCAAGCCGGACAACCTGATCATCATCCTGGACAAAAACGGCGTACAGTTGGACGGTCCCACCGAGGTTATCATGCCGGGCCTGGATATGGCGAAGAAATTTGCCGCCTTTGGCCTGCACGTTCAGGAATGCGACGGCCACGACCTGGACGCCCTGTGCGACGCCATCGACCGCGCCAAAGCGGCTACCGGAACGGCGTCGGTGATCATCGCCAATACCGTCAAGGGCAAGGGGGTGTCCTTCATGGAAGGCCAACACCTCTGGCACGGCAAAACCATCACCGACGACGAGCGCCGCCAGGCGCTTCTTGATTTGGGAGAACCCGCATGACTATCGCCTTGCGTGATGCCTACGGCCAAGCACTGCTGCAATACGGCGGGCCGAATCCCGACGTCGTGGTTCTGGATGCGGACGTCTCCGCCTCGAGCAAATCCTGCTTTTTCGCGGCGGCCCATCCGGAGCGCTTTTTCAACGTCGGCATTGCCGAATCCAATATGACCGGCATGGCGGCGGGTTTCGCGTCGGTGGGTAAAATAGCCTTCGCCAACACCTTTGCCATTTTCTTCTCCACCCTGGGCCTATGCGCCGCCCGCGGCCTCGTCGCCTACACCAACCTCAACGTCAAACTCATGGCCGCCTATGGCGGGCTGTCCGATTCCTATGACGGACCGTCCCACCATGCCATCGAGGACCTGGCCATCATGCGGGCGCTGCCCAACATGAAGGTTTTCTGCGCCTCCGACGCCGTCATGGCGGACTGGCTGGTGCGGATGGCCATCTACAACCACGGCCCGATGTATATCCGTCTGTCGCGGGACGCCGTGCCCGACGTTCACCCTGCCGGCACCCCCTTTACCCTGGGACGCGGGGTGGTGGTCCGCCCAGGCGACGACGCCACCGTCATCGCCACCGGCGTTATGGTCTCCAAAGCCCTGGAGGCCGCGGCCATCCTCGCCGCTTCCGGCATCTCCCTCCGCGTGGTCGACATGTTTACCATCAAGCCCCTGGACCGGGAGCTGGTCCTGGCCTGTGCCGCCGAAACGGGAGCGCTCGTCACCGCCGAAGAGCATTCGGTGGTGGGTGGATTGGGTGGCGCCGTGGCCGAGACCCTGGCGCTGGCCGGGGTCGGTACGGCGGTGGAATTCGTCGGCCTGCGGGATTGTTTCGCCGAAACCGGGCCATACGAACAGTTGCTTCACAAGTACGGCCTTGATGGCCAAGGCATTGCGGCGGCGGTTACCCGCGCTCTGGCGAAACGAAAATAGCCACCAAACAGGCAATGCTTTCCGCCGCACCGCATCGGGCCGGACCACCGTCCGGCCCGTTTTTTCTGGTCCCGGCCGGAAATTCTCGAAAAAAAAATCCTTCCCAGACCACCATCCCTCGTGGGCACGGTACCGGGTACCACTAGCAGTACCCCCGCGAAGCAAAATATGGAAAAAAAGGGACGCTAGCCGCTTGACAACTGAACAGAAGATCAGTACTATTTCCTTTGGAAGACCTAAACATTTGTTCAGGTATCGAAACAGGCGGCAGCGGACGGATGGGAGCGACCATGCGCGACCTTACCCCCAGACAGCAGGATATTTTTGATTTCATCCTGACCAGCCTCCGTGAGGACGGCGCCATTCCCACCGTGCGGGAAATCTGTCAGGCGTTCGGGTTTTCCTCCACCAACGCCGTGAATTCCCATCTGGAAGCGCTGACGAAAACAGGCTATATCAACAGTCGTCCCGGGGCAGCCCGCAATATCGAAATCGCGCCCGATTATCTCAT
>JAJBSZ010000441.1 GCA_020861125.1 Planctomycetota bacterium
GTAATATAGCGTTCGGCGTTGACCAGGGTTTGCTTGCGGAGGTAGTCCGGCGGCGCTTTGTCGCGGTGGGCGTTGCTGATCTCGATATAGAACCCGAAAACCTTGTTGAATCCCACCTTGAGGGAGTTGATGCCGGTCCGCGCCTGTTCCGCCTCCTGGAAGGTCTGGATCCAGTCCCGGCCGCCGTTCCGGATGGCGCGCAGTTCGTCCACCTCGGGATGGTGGCCGTGGCGGATGACGCCGCCGGCCTTGCAGGTGGCGGGCGGATCCGGTTCCAGGGCATCCTCGATGCGATCGGCCACATCCACCAGCGGGTCTAGACCGCCGGCCTCGCGCAGCAGCCGGGCCTGACAGCCGTCCGCCAGGGCGGCGATATCGGGCAGGCGGCGGCAGCCGGCGGCGAGGGCGGCAAGGTCCCGGGGGGTGGCGCGATCGGCGGCGATGCGGGCGAGGATGCGCTCGAAATCGGCCATCCGGTCCAGCCGCTCCCGTAGGGCGCCGCGCTTGTCATCGTCAGCCAGGAGTTCCGCCACCGCTTCCTGGCGGCGGTGGATCGGGGCCAGCCGGGCCGGCGGCGCCAGCAGCCATTGCCGCAACAGACGGCTGCCCGGACCGGTCAGCGTGTGGTCGAGGATGGCCAGCAGGGTGGTGGCATGGCGGCTGTCCCGGGGCGGCACCGCCAGCTCGAGATTGCGGATGGTGGCGCGGTCGATGCGGAGGACGCCGGCGGTATCCAGGAGACGCGGCGGCCGCAGATGGGCGATGTCGCCTGCCTGATTCTCCCGGAGGTAGGCGAGGATGGCGCCGGCGGCACCGGCCGCTTCCGGCCGCGCGTCCAGGCCGTAGGCTTCGAGGGTAGCGACGCCAAAGTGATCCTTCAGGATGGTGGCGCCCTCGTGGGGGTCGAACTGGTACTGGTCTCGGCGGGTTATGCCACCGCAGAGGCCGGATTTTACCAGCGGCTGGAGCGGATCGGCCGGATTGCCGGCGACGTCGCCCGGGAGCAGGGTTTCCGCCGGGGCCATGCGCTCAAACATATCCGCCAGGGCCGGAACGGTGAGGATGGCATAGACGAATTCGCCGGTGGAAATGTCGGCGAAGGCCGCCGCCGCCTTGCCGTCCCGGGTCCAGGCCGCAGCCAGATAGTTGTTGCCGGTCCGGGGCAGAATGTCGTCGTCCACCACCGTACCGGGGGTGATGACGCGGGTTATACCCCGTTTTACCACCCCCTTGGCCTGAGCCGGGTCCTCCAGCTGGTCGCAGACCACGGCGCTGCGGCCCTTGTCCATAACCTCACGGAGGTACCGTTCCAGTTGGTGGTGGGGGATGCCCGCCAGGGGTGGCGCAGCCGCATCCTTGCCCCGTTTGGTCAGGGTGAGGTTGAGCAGCCGCGATGCCTCGACAGCGTCGTTGTGGAACAATTCGTAGAAGTCGCCCATCCGAAAGAACAGCAGCTTATCCGGATGCCGCGCCTTCATGTCCAGCCACTGGCGCATGGCTGGTGTCACTTTTTCGTCTTGCATCAGGCCGCTTCCCCTCGCGTTCGTCCAGCTGAACCCCAGGTCAGTCTTCTTCTTCGGCATAGCCATAATCGATCAGGTTCAAGGCCACCCGGCGCTTGTTTTCCTGGAGATCTACCCCGCGCACCAACCCGTACACGGGGATGCGATCGGAGAGAAACGACTGGCGCACCACCCGGCCGTTTTCGATATAGTTGATGACCACGGTGTCGAGGCTGCGCCCGTCGAGGAGGATCTCGGCCTCGGTGATGCGGTCCTCCTCACCCACCGCCTGCAGTTCCGCCACCGACTCCTTGACCAGAATCCGTTCTTCGGCGCGCCGTATCCGCTTTTCCCGCCGCGGTATGGTTTCGCTGAGGATCACCAGTTCCACGTCGTCCTTCAGCGGCCAGCGCTCGGTGACCGTGAGCCGGAACCGGTCGCCGTTGTCCATGCGGTAGAGGGCCCATTCCCCGACCCGGGCCCGAGCGATGCGGGTGGGGATGTCGGCGGCAGTGAGGGCCGCCGCCTCGTCCTCACCTTCCGGCCGTTCGGCGCCGGCGGCTGGCACCAGGACCAGCAGCAGCGCCAGGCCAAGGGCTGGCAGGCGTGGTTGCAGGGAAACCGGCATGGAGGTTCCTTTCCATGACATCACCGAACCGGCGGCAGCGTCGCCGGCAGCGGTTCCCGCCGGGGCCGGGCGTAGGATCTTCCCTCTCGGGCGGCGCGGGCGGCAGCGGCGTCTTCGTCCCGCCGGTCGAGATCGGCAAAGCGGCGGCTGGCCCAGGAAAATTCGCTCCGCTTGCCGGCAGCGGAATACCGGTACCCCCAGGTCGCCCGGTGGCCGCGCAGGTCGAGGTGCAGGGTGACGACGTGATCCCCCGCCACCGTATTATAGACGCCGATGCCGCCCAGGGGAATTTGTCCGTCCGCCTGCAAATCCTCGATCAGGGCGACCACGGGATAGGCGTCCTGGCGATCCAGGGTGCCGTCCCGGTTCAGGTCGGTTGCCTTGCCGTCGCCCTCGAGATCGAGGTAAAAATCGAAGGCGTCGCCGTAGATATGCCGGCCGAAGGCGTTGGAGCCGATGCGGCGGTTGTAGGCCGGCTGGCGGAAAACGCTGATCAGCTTAAGGGCTGAGCCAGGGATGCCCCGCTCCGCCAGGCCTTGCCGCAGGGTGACGATGGCATTCCACATCGGGTAATGCACCGGCACCAGATCGGTATGGGGGAGACCGGTATCCTCGGCGGGCGCCACCAGCTCGCCGGCGGTCAGTTCGGGCGCGATCTCGTGGTTCCGGTTGGCGTCGGTAAGGCGAAACCACCATACCGGCGGCGTATAGTGATCGGGATTTCCCCTTACCTTGGCATTGCCGGACCGGTGCGGATGGCGGTACTCGCCGATCTCTTGGCCGTCCGCCCGGAGGAGGATACCGTTGGCCGTCGCCGTTCCCTCCGCCCGGAAAGGAACCACGACGCATAGGCTGCATTCCCGGCTTCCGCCGTCGCTTCGGAGGGACAGGGGCAGGAAAAAGGCGCCGGGCCCGTCGGGGGCGGTAAAGTGCAGGACCGCGCCTTCCCGGAAGGGTTGGCCGTCCTTGAACAGCACCACCGTGCCACTGCCGGCCTCCAGGGCGACGCTGAACGGTTCACCCGGCAGGATCACCAGCAGCGGATCGCCGGTAAAGGCGATGTCCAAGGGCCGGCGGTCGTTCGGGCTGGCCCAACGGCAGCGCACCGCCGGTGATTCGCCTCCCGCCGCCGCCGTGCCCATGACCAGCAGTGCCGCCACAAGCAAGCACCGTATCGCCTTCCCCACCCGCTTACCCATAATTCCTTTCCATGATGTCCAATGCTGACCGGACGGCCCCGCCGGTTCGGACGCGCCCGTGGGTCATTGCCGGCCGCAGATGCGGCGGACCCGGTCAAACAGTGCGCTGTCGCCGCCGAAGGCGGCCAGCAGGTTGACGCCGCTGCCGGCTTCCTCCCGGACCACCGCCGCCTGCCGCCGCGCCGCCGTGGCGACGGCGCTGTCATCCTCCGCCAGATCCAGCACCACCCGGAACCATTCCGATGCGAGGGGCAAATTGCCGGCGCGGCGCAAAAACTCCCCCGTCAGATAGGCGTAAAACAGGGCTTCCTCGGGGCCGCTGCCGGCTTCCTCCCGGACAACCGCCGCCTGCAGCCCCACCGCCGAGGCGACGGCGCTGTCAACCTCCGCCAGATCCAGCA
>JAJBSZ010000102.1 GCA_020861125.1 Planctomycetota bacterium
CGGCCGCCTCCGCCGCCGCCAGGAGACCCGACGATCGCGCCGCCGCCCAGCAACTGCCGAAACCGGGCGAATCGCCCAGACCGATCCAGGATGCCCCGGCATCGCGGACCAGTTCCGCCACCGAGGCCACCACGGCGGGGTGGGTGTTGATGGCCCGGCCGGGCTCCCGGCCGTAGACCAGATTCGGTTTCAGGAGGACCCGCGCGCCCGGGGGGACAAAGCGCTTCATGCCGCCCAGGGGCTCCAGCAACCGCCGCAAGGCCTCGGTGAGCCGGTCGCTCTCGTAGGTGTCGTGGGCCAGGAGGGAGACGCGGTTGGTCATGGGCGGTCGACGCCCGGGTCAGCCGGCGCGTCGGCCGGCGTCGTCGCGTATTCGGCGATCAGCTCCGGGACGTCCCGGTAGTACTCGATCAGGCTCCAGTAGGTCACGGCGACGGTGAAGCAGCACAGGTACAGGGCGAATTTCCCGAGGAATGCCTCGCTCACCACCCCCGCGCCCGCCGTTCCGGTGAGATCCCGGGCCAGCACCAGGAGGAAAAACACCACCGTGGCCAGGCTCTGGCTGAACATCTTCACCTTGCCGGAGAGTTTGGCAGGCACGGCGTTCCCCTTGAGGGCGGCGTAGCGCCGCATGATGTGCATGGCGATTTCCCGGTAGAGGACAAGGATGGGGAACCACAGGCTGACCTCGGCTCCGAAGCGCGGGCAGGCGGACAGGCCGAACAGCAGGGTCATGAAAAAGGTGCTGTCCGCCACCGGGTCCATGATCTTACCGAAGTTCGTCACCTCGTGCCGCGCCCGCGCCACCATGCCGTCGAAGAGATCGGTCAGCAGCGTGACGACCAGCACCACCAGCACCGCCAGGGAATAGCGCCAGGCGCCGGCGTCCAGGGCCGGATCCCGCAGGAGGTCCAGAAGCACCAGGATCACCGGCGCGAAGAAAAACCGCGACAGGGTCAGGCAGTTGGCGAGGTTGAACAACGGACGGCGCGTGCGCATGGCGAACCGCTTTCCTAGCGTGGGTGATCGGCAGGTACCCATTCGGACGCCCGTGGCCGCGGCGTGCAGCGAACCGACGCCGTCCGCATGGCGAACAGCCCGGGGACCACCGGCGTATCCGTTTTCCCACCGCCGGCCGGCGGTGACGGCCTCGGCGACCGAACGGAACCATTGATGGTATCAGCTTCCCGATGGCGAGTCAATGCCGGGCGAGGACGCGATGCGGACGCCCGCCACCTCCTCCCAGCCGCCGGCGCGCAGCAGCTCCACCACCCGGCCCAGGTCCGCCGCCAGCGGTGCGGCGGCGTGCATGGCGCGGCCGTCAGCCGGATGGCGGAACCGGAGCTCCGCCGCGTGCAGGCCGTACCGTTCCAGAAGGCATCCGTCGCCATCGGGCGCGCGCACCTCCAGGCGGCAGCCGCCGCCGTAGCGGCTGTCCGCCACCAGCGGGTGGCCGATCGCCGCCATGTGCACCCGCAACTGGTGCTGGCGGCCGGTCACCGGTCGGAGACGCACCAGGCTGAAGCCGGCCGGGAAGCGTTCCAGCACCTCGAAGCGGGTCAGACTCGGCTTGCCCACGGCATCGTGCCGCACCGCCATGCGGCAGTGATCACCGTCGTCGGCCGGACCGATGGGCAGGTCGATCTCCCCCGCACCCGCCGCCACCAGCCCGCGGCAGAGGGCGAGGTAGGTTTTTTGCGGCCGGCGGGCTTCGAAATCCTCCTGCAGGATGCGCTTGGCCGCCGCGTGTTTGGTGGCGAGAATGACGCCGGAGGTGTACTGGTCGAGGCGATTGGCCAGGTTGACCGCTTCGCCCGCGGGCAGCCGATCGCGGTAGCGCCAGTAGAGGGCATTGAGCAGTGTGTCGTGGCGGTGCCGGCCCACCGGATGCACCACGAGACCGGGCTGTTTGTCGATGACGAGGATGTCGTCGTCCTCGTGCAGGATGGCCAGCGGGATGCGGCGGCCGGCGTCGTCTCCCTCCGCCGGCGCGGCGCAGCGGATGCGCACCGTATCACCGGCCAGCACCCGCCAGTTGGCGGGGCGAACCGTGCCGTTTACCTCCACCCGGCCCTCGTCGATGCGCCGCTGGATGCGGGTCCGGCTCATGGACGGGATCATGGTCTTGACGAACAGGTCCAGCCGCAGGCGGTCCCAGGTGGGCATCACCTCCTGGACGATGTCGAAGGGCTTGGCCGGATCCACTGCTCACTCCCCTCCCTCGCCGCCGGCGGCCTCGGCCAGGGTCGGCCCGCCGCCCAGCGCGTAGAGCAAGCCGCCCGCCAGGCCGATGGCCAGATTGGCCAGCCGGAACAGGAGCATGATCATGACGCCCAGTTGGGCATTGCCGTGACCAGGACCCGCCAGATCGACGAGTTTAGCCATGGCCAGTTCCCCCTGCCCCACGCCGCCGGGGGCGCCGGGAATAGCGTTAATGGCCATGGCCATCGGCACGATCAGCCAGTAGCGGAGAAACGGCACCCCCTCCACCGCCAGCGCCCGGCCGAAAAGCTGGCAGGAGAGGATGCAGGCGACATGGGAGGCGAAGCCGTAGAACAGCGCCAGCGGCAGGGTGCCCGGCCGGGTGATGTTTTTGGCGATGAGCCGGTTCGTCCGCCGCAGCCAGCCGCGCACGCCGGTCTCCGGCCCGTCGGCGGCCGGTACGCGTCCGGCCCGGCCCGCCAGCGCCAGATACACCACGAGCGCCAGGCACACCACCCCGGCGGCGGCGAGGAACGGCACCAGGCCGGTGAGGATGCGGTTGGAAAGGAAGAACCGGTAGTCCACCAGCATGCCCACCAGCACCACCAGGATCAGGGACGGCAGACCGAGGAACCGGTCGAGGGAGATGGAGGCGATGGCCGGCGCCAGCCGGGTGGCGTAGCCCCGGGAGATGGCGTAGACCCGATAGGCGTCGCCGCCGGTGGCTCCGGGCAGGAAGACGTTGAAGAAGGATCCGATCAGGGCGAGGCGGAAGGTGGCCGGGAGGCCGATGGGGATGCCGCTGTCCGTGAGCAGCCGGCGGGTCCGCAGCGCACCCCAGAGGGGCTGGGTGAAGGCGATGCCGATCCCCAAAAGCACCCACGGCCACCGGGACGCCAGTTGCTCCAGCGTGGCGCCGTCCGGCCGGAGGTCGGGGTTGTCGAGGACAAACCCCACCAGCCCGCAAGCGAAGGCAACCCGGTGGACGTGCCAGGCGGACCGGCCCGTCAGCCGCCAGAGCACCCCCGGCACCAGCCCGAGGCCGACAAAAAAGGCGAAGCGGCTGGCCGTCGACCCGGCCGGGCTGCGCCAGTATACCGCCGCCAGCAGCGCCAGCGCCGCCACCGGCAGCCATTCCCAGCGGGAAGGCGCGGTCAGCCTCCGGGAGTGTGTGGTAGTGTCCATGCCCCGCCGCCCATCCTCTTTACGGCGACAACCGGTGCCGCCGGGCCCACGATGCGCGGGCGGTCGCCGAAGTGCCCGGATCGTCGCCGTACAACGCCAGCAGGGCGCGCCCGATGGCGTCGGCCACCACCGGGTCGTCCGTGGCGATCAGGGCGTCGTACAACGCCCGTCCCCCCTCCCTCGACCCGAGGGCGGCCAGCGCCTCGGCCGCGAGGCACACCACCTCCGCGTCCCCGTCCCGCAACGCCGCCGCCAAGGCCGGCGCCGCGCCAGCGTCACCGATCCGGCCGAGGGCGGCGGCCGCGGCGCGGCGGAAGGGTACCG
>JAJBSZ010000468.1 GCA_020861125.1 Planctomycetota bacterium
TGCTGCGGCTGGAAGACCTCGACCATCCCAAGGTCAAGGCGGCTGCCGCCGGGGAAGCCTACCGGGATCTCCGCTGGCTGGGGCTCGATGGGGACGCCGGTCCGGCCGCTTCTTTCCCGCCGGCGGCGGAGGATGCCGCTGCCACGGGCCTGGCGACGGCGGCGGCGCGGGACCCGTTTGTCCAGTCCGCCCGCACCGAATGGTACGGGGAACTTCTGGAAAGGTTGCGGCAGGCCGGGCGGATCTACCCCTGCGCCTGTTCCCGGAAGGATCTGGCAACGGCGGCGTCGGCACCCAATTCCGGCGACGACCTGCGGGAGATGCGCTATCCCGGCACCTGCCGCGGGCGATTTCCGGATGCGGCCGCAGCCGCAGCCGTTGCCGGGCGGGAGCCGGGCTGGCGGTTCCGGGTAGAAGAGGAGAAGGCGACAGCCTTCCTGGATGGCTTCGCCGGCCTGCAGCGGAGCGTCCTGTCCCACTGGTCGGGCGACTTTCTGGTGGCCCGGGGCGATCTGGCCGCCTACCAGTTGGCGGTGGTGGCGGACGACCACGCCATGGGGATAACGGAGGTGGTGCGGGGTGACGACCTCCTCCCGAGCAGCCACCGGCAACTGGCCCTGTACGACGCCTTCGGCTGGCAGCCGCCCGCCTTCTACCATCTGCCGCTGGTGGTCGGCCCGGACGGCCGCCGCCTGGCGAAGCGACACGGCGATACCCGGCTGAGCGTCCTGCGCCGGCGGGGTCACGGCCCGGAGCGGGTGTTGGGCTGGCTGGCCTGGAGCTGCGGCTGGATCCGCGGGCCTCGGGAAATGGACCTGGCAGATATTCGGGCAACCGGCGAATTCTCGCGGATTCCCCGCGACCGGATTGCGGTAACCGATCGGGATCTGGAATGGATGGGGTTCTCGCGTGGATGATCGGCGTACTTCCATGGCACCCGGCGGCATCGCCGCCGCCTTTCGGGCCGCCCTGCCGCTGACCCTGCCGGTGCTCACCGGCTACCTGTTTCTCGGTTCCGCCTACGGCGTCCTGATGCACCGGCTGGGCTACGGCGTCGGCTGGACGGCGGCGATGAGCGTTGTCGTCTACGGCGGCACCATCCAATTCCTCGCCACCGGCCTGCTGGCGGCCGGTTTTCAGCCGGCCAACGCCTTTCTCATATCCACCCTCGTCAACGCCCGCCATCTGTTCTACGGCTTTCCCATGCTGACGCGGTTCCACGGGACGGGCTGGAAAAAACCGTTCCTCATCTTTTGGCTGACGGACGAAACCTTTTCGCTTCTCTGTTCCGGCGAGTCCCCGGCGGGGGTGGACAGGTCCTGGTTCCTCTTCGCAGTATCCGGCCTGAACCAGCTCTACTGGATCGCCGGCGGGGTGCTGGGCAACCTGGCCGGCGCCACCTTTGCCTTCGACGCCCGGGGCCTTGATTTCGTCATGACGGCCCTGTTCACCGTCATCGTCATGAACCAATGGCGGACCGCCCGCTGCCACAGCCCCGCCCTGATCGGCTTCGGCCTCTCCGTCGTGTGTCTCGCCGCCTTCGGCCCCGCCTATTTTATCATCCCGGCCATGGTGCTGATCGCCGGCGTCCTTCTCCTCGCCCGCCGGCGGCTGGAGCCGGCGCTGGGTCCGGATGCGGGAAAGGACTGTCGGTGACCCAACCCCTGGACGACCGTCAGACCCTCGTCATGATCCTCGCCCTGGCGGCGGGCATCATGCTGACCCGCTTCCTCGTGTTCCTGCTGTTTTCCGAACGGAAGGCGCTGCCGGCCCCGGTGCGCTATCTCGGCGCCGCGCTGCCCCACGCTTCGATGGCCCTGCTCCTGGTGTACTGCCTGCGGCACGTGTCGCCGTTCCGATCCCCCTACGGCCTGCCCGAGGCCCTGGCGGTGCTGATCACAGCCGGCCTGCATCTGTGGAAGAACAACGTGCTGGTGAGCATCGCCGGCGGCACCGTTTTCTATATGGCCCTGGTGCAGTTCCTGTTTACCTGATACCGGGGCGGGCGCGAATCTGAAGCATTCCGGGCATTAGTCGAACGGGTTCAGCCGGTAATTGGTGCTGCCTTCCGGCGGAAACAAATCCCCCGACAGAAAGAAGCGTTCGGCCGGCGGTTCGCCGTCCAGGCCGGGACCGAAACGTTCCCGCACCGCGTCGGGAGGGTACCCCATAATCTTGAGCAGGGTCGGGAAAATTTCGAAATGCGACATGCGCCCGACGCGCTCGCCCGGTTCGGCCAGACCGAGGTCGGATAAAAACGACCGGGCGGCGTCCCCCAACGGAATGAGCAGGAGCGGCACATCCGCCTGATCCCGAGGCGGATGTTCCAGGGTGGTGTGGGTGAGAGGATGGCCTTGGCCGAAGCTCTGACCGTGGTCGCTGGTGTACACCAGAAGCACGTCATGGCCGCCCAGCAGTTCCATAGCCTCCCGGAAAAAATCGTCCACCGCCCAGCGGAGAGCCCGAAGATAGGCCTCGGGGGCATCATCGCCGTTCTGGAATATCCCGGTGTAGGCGCCGGGCGGGAATTTGTCATCGTACTGAAAATGACAGCCGTTTTTCAGGAAATAGGTGAAGGTCGGTCCTGGCGCAGCGTCCATAATGACCCGTAACCGGGCAAGGGCCTCCCGATCGGTCTGGTACGGTGGTGTGGCCCGGTAGTCAATGACCGTATGGTCGATGCCGAAAGCAAAAAAATCCTGTTTGCGCATGTAATCAAGGAACGCGCCGCCATTTTGGCAGTCGAGATAGTGCCGGGTCCGCCCAGCGGCGGCCGCGTACTGGAAAATGGATGCCTGCCTCAGGGCGTGCATTTCCCGATCCGGAAGCTGGTCCTGGCGCAGGCCGGAAATGGCAATGATGTTACTGGTTTTGCTGGCATTGGTCGCGGCCATGGCGCTGCCGTAGTTTACCAGCGAGGACCGAATGGATTCGAGATACGGGGTGGTTGGCTGACCGTAGCCGTTCAGGGAAAGCCGCCGCCCGGTGATGCTTTCGTCCATGATATAGACCAGATGGCGCGGACCGACGGCGGCGGGCGGCGGCGGCAGTTCCACCCCGGACCGCAGGCCGCCGTAGAGGTGCATCTCCATGCGGTTCCGTAGGACGGCGTACAACTGCACCCGGGAATAGATCGGTGTGTCGTCGATGTCAACGGGATGGCGGTATAGGGCCAGGTAGCCGAAGGCGGTGGCATACAGCGCCAGAGCCAGCCAGGCCGGGACCGGCCGGAAGGGCAGTGCCGCCAGCCGACGGCCGAGGAAAACCAGCGCCGCCAGCGGCGGCAAGGCCAGGACCAGGCCCCCAGCCACAGCCCAGCCGTAGTGCAGGATCACCGCCCGGCCCATGACCTCCAGGTTGGCCAGACCGTCCGCCATGATGCCCATGTCGGTATAGACCGGCAGCCGCTTTTCCAGAAGAAAAAACGTGGTCAATACGGCGGCGGGCAAAAAATGCCAGGCCGCCGCCAGCGCCGTCACCATTCGCGACCGGAACATGAACAGCTGCGCCGTACCCAGGGTCAGGGCCAGGCCCGAAAAGAGGAGCATCAGTGTGGCGGGACGCTGGAGGAGAATGGCCTGATGCTCCCACCAGGCTCCGGTGCCGAGGAGGGCGGGTTTTTTGCCGGGCAGCATGCCGACGGCCCACAGGATGCCGACGCAACCGAAATACTGCCAGGCCGACCGTCCTTTTGACATCTCGGC
>JAJBSZ010000021.1 GCA_020861125.1 Planctomycetota bacterium
GTTCATATCTGCCTAGCGGTAATCCTCTCGACGTTGTATCCATACCTCCGGGCGATCGGCAAAGGTTACGCACTTGCTTTCCCAGTGAAAATAAATTACTCCCATTCAGCCTAACGGAACATTCGCGAATCTTCTCACCATCGTCGCCATTGCTCTTTGTAACCATCGATACAAAATCTCAAACACAGGTTGTCTTCCCTCAAGTTCCTCAACTGCCAATTGGCGGGTTTGTCGCGATTGGAAAAAGGCAGCTTACCGTTTTGACACCGCACGAAGCCGATATCGTAAAAGATATTCTGCGGCGGTATCAACTCCAGGTGATCCCATTCGAAGAAGTGGTCAAAAGTGAAAACATGTTTTCACTCTACCTTCCAAATGAAAACAATTCCTTCTTATGGTCGGCGATGGGAGACACCGCCCTGTCACGATTAGTTGTGTACGAAATTGGTGACCGGCATCCCTATAAACTCGTAAAGGCGGTCAGTGAGAATGACAGGCAGCTTCTCTTCGAACTCCTTACCGCACCTTTCGCAGGATCCGACGAGTAGTGTCCTGAATCAGATACGTACGCACTGCAGTATTCCTGGTATCATTCCCGGTTCGGACCACGGCGGTCGCGGTGGCGTGTCGTCAGGACCGTCCGCGTCCGCCTGCCACCCAGCGAACCGCAGCCGGTTTTTTCGTTGTGGCCCGGGTGCCTTTGGCGTTCAATGCCGGTGAGAACTCGTGGCGGAGAAAGGAAGGTCATGGCAGTCATCCAGGAAATACGCACCATCCGCATCGGCGAACGCCCCAACCTCGTCTGGGTCGAGCTGGTGGACGCCGACGGCCGGGTCGGGTTGGGGGAGAGTTTTCGCGGCGCCGCCACCGTCGAGGCCGCCATCCACGAGCTGGTGGCGCCGCAGCTTCTGGGTCAGGAAGCGGACGCCATCGAAGGCCTGTCCCGCCTCCTCACCCAGCCCTACGTCGGCTTCGGCGGCAGCGGAGCGGAGATCCGCGCCGCCAGCGCCGTGGACATCGCCCTGTGGGACCTCAAGGGCCAACGGCTGGACACACCCGTCTACAACCTGCTGGGCGGACCGGTCCGGCCGGACATCCCGGTCTACAACACCTGCGCCGGCTACGCCTACAACAGCCAGGGAGCCAGGCGGCGCAGCGTTTCCGGCACCGAGGAGGCGGCCGGGCCCTACGACGATCAGATCGCCTTCATGCGGGACGCCGGCGAACTCGCCCGCAGCCTGCTGGACGAGGGTATCTCCGCCATGAAGATCTGGCCCTTCGACGGGTATGCCACCGCCCCTGCCAGCCACCACATCCGGCTGGCCGACCTCAAGGCGGGGCTGGAACCGTTCGCCAGGATTCGCCGGGCGGTGGGGGATCGCATGGATGTGATGTGCGAGCTGCACAGCCTGTGGGGCGGCGCGGCGGCGCGGCGCATCTGTCAGGGGCTGGAGGACTACGGCGTGTTCTGGGCGGAGGACCCCATCGGCAAAAGCGACGACGCCGCGGCCCTGGCGGATCTGCGCCGCCACACCCGGACGCCCCTCTGCCTCAGCGAGACGCTGGGCGGCCTCACCCGCTACCGCGATCTGCTGGAACGCCGGGCCGTGGACTATGTCATGATCGACATCGCCTGGTGCGGCGGCCTGACGCCGGCGCGGAAGATCGCCGCGCTGGCCGAAGCCGCCGCCGTGCCGATCACGCCCCACGACTGCACCGGGCCCGTGGTGCTCTGGGCCGGGGTGCATTTTTCCCTCACCGCCGCCACCGCCATTTTCCAGGAGGTGGTGCGCGCCTACCTCGCCACCTGGTACCGGGATCTGGTCACGGTGCTGCCGACGCTGGAAAACGGCCGGATCCGGCCGCCGGCCGCGCCCGGCCTCGGCACCGCCCTGCGGCCGGAAGTCAAAACCCGATCGGACGCGGTGGTGCGCGTGTCCGCGCGGTGAGTTCCACCCGTTCCCCCCAATAACAATGAACCGGCCTGGCGGGAAGCCAGGCCGGTTTTTTGTACTGGTACGGGCGATCGCCGGGACGTCAGAACTTGAGGTCGAAGGCGACGCTGCCCCGGTGGGTGTAGGTCTTTTTGCCGACCGATCCGTCGTAGCCGGCGCGGAGGCTGGCCTTGGGGCCGAGGGTGACGCCGACGCCCACCGCGTAGACGGCCTCGTCACGGGCCAGGGCGTTGCCGAGGATGCTGAAGGTGCTGCCCGTGCCCACGAAGCGGGTGTCATTGCGGGTTTCCAGGTTGCCGTAGGTGTGCCGCCAGGCAACGCTGGCATCGACGAACAGTTGGTTCGAGGTCGCCTTCAGCCGCAGGCCGAGGGAGGTCGAGAGGTTGTCGTGGGTCCGGGAGTCGACGCGCAGGGCGTTGCTGACGCCGCCGTGGCGCTTTTCCGTGTAGGCGTCGTTCCGGAAGGCGTTGTACATGACGTTGGCGAAGGGCTTGAACTCCAGGTTGGCCGAGGGCCGGATGCCGAAGGCGGCGTCCAGGTAGGCGGTGTGGCTGTAGCCGTCGTAGTCCGCCTTGTAGGTGCCGTTGCCGATGTCCCGGCGGCGGTAGTCGATGTCGTGGTAGCCGAAGGAATAGCCGCCGGTGAGGTAGAGGGCGCCGGGGCCCATGACGAAGCGGCGGCCGCCGTAGAGGGAGAAGGAGTAGCTGTCGAAGTCGGAGCGGGACATGAGGTGATCCACCTTGAGCCGGCCGTCACCGTAGCGGAAGCCGCCGCCGATGAGCCAGTCCCCGACTACCGCGTCGGCGCCCACCGCGAAGCCCCAGCTCTTGGTTTTGCCGCGGTAGGTGTCGGCGTAGTCGCGGCCCTTGTTGTAGTAGCCGTCGAACTCGGCCCAGATGCGGGCGCCGGGCGGGCAGTAGCTGGCGGCGGCGTAGCCCTGGTCGCTGCCGACACCGGCGAAGTCCAGTTCCTGCATCGCCCAGGCGTCGCGGCTCTGGGCCAGAATCATGTCGGCGTTGTGCTGGGCGTGCCCCAAGAGGGCGGTGGCGGTGCTGGCGCCGATCTCGCCGGAGGCGAGGTCGAAGGCGCGGTTGACCAGGGCGGCGTCGGCCTTTTCCCAGCCGCTGTCGTAAACGATGTACTGGTAGAGATCCGATTTCGGGTTGCGGGTGAGGTTGCCGGCCACGGAACGGGCGTTCCGGGTCAGGGCGTAGAACTCGAGGGTGCGGGTGGAACCGTCGACCATTTCGGCCCAGACCTCGGCGTTGTCGGTGTAGACGCCGTAATCAGCCAGCAAACCTTCGAATTCGTCGAGCAGGGAGGTGGCGCCGGGCGTGTTGCTGCCACCGGAGCTGGTGACGATCTTGTACTTCTCGCCTTCAATCATCTCGCCGGCAACTTTATAGTCGCCGTTCGTGTTGGTAAAGGTACCGGTGTAAGTGAAGCCGAGGGTTTCGTTGTTGCCGAGGCCGTCGCCGGAGTCGAGGATCGTGGCGATCATCGTGCCGCTGTTGTTGATATCGGCGAAGGAGACGTTCTGGCTGGTCCCGGCGGTCTGGGACGAGCGTTCCAGGGACGCCGTGCCGTCGGCGGCGATGGTCAGGTCGCCGGTGAAGGTCTGGTCGGCCCCGCCCTGGAAATAGACGGTACCTTCGTTGACGTCGACGTTGCCGTTGAAACCGGTGTAGTCGCGGTGGCGGTGCTGGCGCCGATCTCGCCGGAGGCGAGGTCGAAGGCGCGGTTGA
>JAJBSZ010000224.1 GCA_020861125.1 Planctomycetota bacterium
CACCTGCTGATGCACTACCGCGAACACGCCGCCGCCCTCAATATCCGCTGCCTCGATTCCCTGAGCGCCCTGGCCAACGGGTTGCCATCCTGCGACACCAACCACCTGCTGAACAGCATCGACGCCATCGCCACCAACCCGCCGTGGGGAAGCTGTAAAAACGAGGCCCGCAACAAGAACCTGGTCGCCAACATCCGTTCCGGCGAGTCGTTTTCGCTGTTTCTGGAAAAATCTCTCCGGTTGCTTCGTGACGGCGGGTTTCTATCCTTCGTGCTGCCCGAATCCATCCTGAAAATCAAGGCCCATGCCGACATCCGCCAGGTACTCCTGGAGAAAACCCGCATCCGGAAGATCTCCCTCCTCGGCCGGGTATTTTCCGGCGTGTTCACCCCGATCATGCGGCTGGACCTGCAAAAAATTCCCGCGCCGCCCGACTGGAACGTCATTGTCCACCGCAACGGCGGCAGCCACGCCTGTCCGCAGAGCCGCTTCGCCGCCAACGCCGGACAGACCTTCGACGTGGCGGTGAGTCCCCAGGACGAAGATCTGCTGGACAAAATTTATGGCGTGGAACATTGCATCTTGAAACACAATGCCGAATGGGCGTTGGGTATTGTCACCGGCGACAATTCCCGGTACGTCCTGGACAAACCCACGGAAAGCTCGGAACCGGTGCTGCGCGGCCGGGACGTGTTCAAGTTCGCGCCCCGACCGCCGCGCTGCCATATCCATTTCCTCCCTGCCCGTTTCCAGCAGGTGGCGCCGGAGCGGTTTTTCCGGGCGCCGGAGAAGCTGGTGTATCGCTTCGTCTCCAACCATCTGGTGTTCGCCTACGACAACCACGGGCTCCTGACCTTGAACAGCGCCAATATCCTCATCCCCCGGTTGCCGGGCATCTCCATCAAATCAACCCTGGCCTTCCTGAATTCCCGGGTGTTGCAGTTCGTTTTTACCAAACGTTTCCGGACCCGGAAGATACTCCGTGGCGATTTGGAAACCCTGCCCTTTCCAGTGCTGTCGACGGCCACGGCCGCGGCCATCGACAGCCAGGTGGATCGGTGCATGAGCGGCGAGTACCAACCCGCCGACGAACTCGACGCCATGATTTTCAAGGTTTTCGGATTTACCGACCGGGAGATTCAGGCCCTGGAGGAGAGCCTGGAGCTGGAAGCCAACTCCATCATCCTTTGACGATGAGGGAAGGCCTCCGTGGCGCAGCGGCTTTGTGCTCCACGACGGGCTCTTAGAAGATCAAACCGGCATTGGCGTAGAAGATGTGGGCGCTATATTTTCTGCGCAGCAGGTAGTCGTAGTTCAGGCCGAATTCGAACTGGTTGTAGTAGTACTTACCGCCGAGGCCGAGCTGCATTTCGTGCCGCCCGGGCCGGCGGCTGACAATATCCACCATGCCGAGGGACGACAGGCCGGCGTAGGCGATGCGGCCGGAGGCGCCGCTGTTGTGGAATTCGTAGGCATATCCCAATTTGCCGGTAACGGTAAAGAAATGCTCACCGGTATCGTCCACGAAATCATAGGAAGCGCTGAGGGTGAGGGGCAGGGAGCTGGAATAATTGTTTGTCCGTCGCGCCGCGATGGTGGCGGCCGACGCGGTGGCGCTGCTGAAATACTGGGTGTGGGCCGAGTTTTCCGCGTACTGGTAGGTGTAGCCAAGGCTGCCAGTCACGGTGAGGCATTCCGTCGCCTGGTAATCGTAGCCGAGGGAAAGGGCGGCCAGCGTACTCGTGGTGTGGTAGTCGGCCGAATTCCAGCCGCGATGGCCGCTGATCACCCGGAGATCCTTGATCTGGTTGTCGGAATAGGCGTAGCCCAGGGTTCCGTCGACAAACCAGCCGGCCGGCAGGCCGTAGGACCCGTAGAGGAAAAACCCGTAGGTATTGATGTGGGAACTGTTGCCCAGGGCGGCCAGATCCTCGAACGTGCCGCCGGTATAGGAAAAGGCGCCGCCCACTGCCAAATCACCGAAAAAGCGGTCATACCCCACGGTAACTCCCCGACCGCGGTACTTGTAGCCGGCGAAGCCGTCATCCAGTTGCGCCCGGTCGTAGGCGTAGGAAACACCGGCCCAGACCCGGTTTTCCGGATCCTCGCCGTAGAAGCCGGAGGCATAGGCGGTGGCGGATGCCATGGTCTCGGAGGCGATCTGCAGTTCATGGCGGATGTGCGCCTGCCGTTGGGAGAGCCGGCCGAGGGTTTGGGCATTGGTATTCATGACCACCCGATTGACCGTACCCAGGGACGATCCATTATACAGCATCAGGGAGTCGTACCCGGCGCCGGACCGGCCGGGATCGATGAGGCTGACCAACCCTTCGAGATTGAACCGCCCGTTCTTCGACAGGGAGTCGTAGGCATCTTCGTCGCCGACGAGGATGGCGTTGGCCGCGATGATGACGTCGCCGAAATCCCGGGTGATCAGTTTTTCCGGATTATTCCCGACCTTCCCCCGGTGCCGCCAGTTTTCCAGCAGGTTCTCGTATTGTTGGTCCCGGCTTAGTTCCTGGGAACCGGTGACGTACAGCCCCCACTCGCCCTCGGCATTTTGCCGGAGCGCGTATTCGTAAATGTAAAAGCCGGAGTTCCAGGAAAACAGCGTCTGGCCGCCGGCGGCGCTGGCGTCCGTCGCCAGGATCTGGAGCGGCGTGGTTTCGAGGGAGGTGACGGAATTGGCCGCCCGCTGCAGAGACGCGGTCATCTCGATTGTGGCGGTGGAGGTTATTTCCAGGACATTGTTTCCGGTCGCCGTGACCATGGTAACGGCGTTGTTTTCGTAACCGGCCCGGTAGGTTCCGGCAATGGAGATGACGGACGCGTCCTCGATCGTCAGGCTGCCTGACCCGACGTCCAGAACGGATCCCGCCATGAAGGTCAAGGTCTGGCCGTTCAGGGCCAGCCGGGCCTCCTCGGTGGACAGCACGGTGAGTTTGCCGGTGGCCGTCCAGAGCAGGTCGTCAAAAAAGCTGGCGGAGCCGTCGTCGAAATGCATATCGCCGCGCAAATACAACGGCTCACCCACCGCCGCCGCTGTCAGGCTGCCGCCCTCGGCCAGGGTGAGGGACCCGCCGCCCAGGGCAAAGGAGTCGGCGCCGCCGGCGACGCTGATGTCCGTGTTCACAGTGACCTCGGCGCTACCGCCGACGCGGAAGGCAGCCAGTTGTCCGGAGCTGTTGGCCGCATCGACAACGGAAGATGTAGTGGAGAAGACGGTTTCCCCGCCGGTAAAGGTCATGTCCGTGCCGGCCAGGACCCGGCCGTTGATGGTTACATGACTGGTGCCGCCTTCCACCCGTACGGTCCCGCCGCCGATCAGAGAGCCGGCAGCGGTGGTCAGGGTGGCGTTTTCCACCGTCAGATTCGCTACTGCCACCGTCACCCCGTCACCCACGGTGACGCTACCGCCGACCGAACCGCCGTTCCGGGTGATCGCAAGGTCGTTGCCGCCGAAATCGACGTCTTGTTCCAGAAGCACCTCGCCGCCGGCGCCCACTTCCAGGCCGCCGAGAAAGGCGACCGTTCCGGCGTCAGCCGCCACGGTAAAGGTGCCATTGCCGATATAGGCTTCGCCGCCGGCAGCGGCAACCACGAAAGAGCCGCCGCCGGAAACGGTAACGTGGCTTGTCGCTTCGCCGTCGGAAAAATCCGGGTGCCCCATCATAAACCGGCCCTCCTGGCTCTTCTACA
>JAJBSZ010000052.1 GCA_020861125.1 Planctomycetota bacterium
AGCTGGCCCGCCCCCGCGGGGAATTTCGGCCACGCCAATGTCCGGGTGGGCTTTTGGTTGATGGTTTGCTTGGTGGATTCTCGGAAACCGGTGAGCGTTCCGCGACACCCGTCGGGTGGCAGCGTCAATATTCGATTCCCGGTTGGGCAGCGATACCGCGGTGGTAGGCGTGCTTGACCGATTCGATGGAGCTCACCGTATCCGCCGCGGCGATGAGGGCGGTGCCGGCGCCCCGACCGGTGAGGACCGCGGTTTGGTCGGCCCGGAGGCGGGCCAGGAAGGACACAACCTCCGTTTCTGCGACCATGCCTCGAGCGGTTATGCCGCAGAGTTCGTCCAGGACCAGCAGGTCGTTTGTTCCCGCCTGGGCTTGGGCGGCGACGAACAGCCGGCGGGCGGCAGTCTGGTGGCGGGGGAAATCCGGGTGATCCGGAGGCGGCGACATGCCGCAGTCACCGGCGAGAAGGGTCACGCCGGGCAAGGAGGACAATACCTGCACCTCGCCGCTCGGTCGCGTCTTGGCGAAGCGGACAAACAGGACGCGACGACCGTGGCCAACAAACCGCACCGCCATGCCGATGGCGGCCGTGGTTTTTCCCTTACCCGGACCGGTGAACACCAGAATCCGCGCCCGCGCCCTTTGATTCCGTTCCCCAGAAAGGTTCTTCATGCCAGCCACACCGCTCCTTCTGCTCCAGACCGGCCATGCCCCCACCGCCATTGTGAAACGCTGCGGCGATTTTGACAAGATGTTTTGCCAGATGGGGCGGCTCGACCGCACCGCCATCCGGACGGTGCGGGTGGCCCGAGGGGAACGAGCACAACGGCCGGAGGCGTACCGCGGCGTTCTCGTCACCGGATCGCCCGCCATGGTAACCGATCGGGAACCGTGGAGCGAAGCCACCGGCGCCTGGCTGGCACAGGCGGTGGCGGCCGGTGTGCCGGTGTTTGCCGTGTGCTACGGCCACCAACTTCTCGCCCAGGCTCTCGGCGGCGAGGTGGGGTGGCTGCCGGAGGGACCGGAGGTGGGGACGCACCGGGTAACCCTCTCGGACGCCGGCCGGAGCCATCCCCTGCTCGCGGGATGCCCGCCGGCCTTCCCCGCCAACCTCGCCCACAGCCAGACGGTGCTTCGGCTGCCGGCGGGCGCCGTCGTGCTGGCGTCCTCCCAACGGGATCCTCACCAGATAGTGGCGTATTCCCCAACCGCCGTGTCGGTCCAATTCCATCCGGAATTCGATGGGAGGACCACCAGGGAGTGTATTCGCTGGTTCGCGGAGGAAAACCCGGACCACGGCCCCCGCATCCGGCAGGAATCAGCGCACGATACCCCCGTCGCGCTCGGCCTGCTCACCAGCTTTCTCGCCCGCTTGGCCACACCGGCCGGTTGTCGGTGAGACAAGAGCTCCGAACTGGGTAAAGTCTCTGTCAGCCGCCCTTCCCACCATTCCGGGGAACGAATGCCCTGTCCGTTCCGACCCGGGAACCTGTCGGGGAGAAGAATACCCGCCTAGGGAAAGTGTGGACACGACGATATCCAGGATCTACCATTACTTCCTATCGGGAGAAAAGCCGGATCCCAGATTATGGTAGCGATACGGCGCGGTTGCGGATGCGAAATTGCGATCCGCCGCCGTCCGGCTCTCCCGTCCCGCCGGGTCTCGTAGCGATGAAGGAGGCAGGATGGCCGTGAACGACCCCTGGCGACCGATGGCACCGACCGATCCTTCCAGAAAAATCCTGCTGGCACGCGAGGCGGCGGGAAGGGAACACTGGTCCCGGTATTGGCCGGACGACCAGCCCCTCCTGGAAGCCCGGGATCGGGTGTCACGGCTGGTTCGGTACGCCGCCGCCACAACCGCCCGGCCCATACCCAACGAGTTATTTATTCCCACCGACGCCATCGCCAGCGTTATCAGCTATCCCGGCGACAGCATGGATATGGTGGAAATCATCCTGGAAATTGAAAACGCGTTTTCCATCGAGCTCGACGAAACGATAACCGCCCTGTGGACGTACGAGCAATTCCTACGCGAGATCGTCACGGCCATCGCCGGCGATTTCCAGCGATTCGACCGCCGGTCGCTTGCTCCCTTGGCGAAGCCGGCGGAGGACCGCCGGACGGGCATCGGCCTCCGGCTGCCGTGGTTCGGTCTCGCCAGCCGGGAACGGAAGGAACTGCGGGACCGGCAGGCCCGACGGCCGGACACCTGGCGCCGCTTCTGGCCGGACAACCAGGCGCTCTTGACGGCACGGGATACGGTCAGCGCCATAGTGGTGGCGCATCTGGGCTGGTTTGACGATGCGTTTCTGCCCTCGGACCGGCTTCCCGCCCTGCTGAGCGGGTCACGGAGGGACCGAAAGCGCGCGGCCACGGCGATACAGCGGGCGTTTTCCCTCCGGACGGACCTCCTCCCGGTGCTTGACCAGGACCTAACGTACCGCGACTTCCTGGAATGGCTGTTGACCACAGCCGAAACCTGACGCCCCCGCCGGGATCAGTGGCCCATCCGGCTCCGCCAGCCGTCCACCTGCTGCCGCATCATGGCATTGTCCGGTTCTGCCGCCAGGTAACGTTCTCCCTCCACCAGGGCCTCGGGATACTGCCCGTTGGCGGCCAGGGCCATGGCCATAAACATGTTTCCGGCCGGGTCGGTCGGGGAAGCAGCCTGGAAGTCCCGGGCCGCCGCCAACACTCCGGCGCGGTTGCCGTTCCAGCGCAGCCAGAAGGTGAGGTACAGCGCCCGAAGTTCTTGGGAGGGGAGCTCCCCTGCCCACGACGCACCCCAGGCGTTTTCCGCTTCATCCAGACGTCCGGCCAAAGCCCAGGCTTCGGCTTCGAGAACCGCCAGTCCGACGTGGCGGAAGGGATTGTTGGGATCATGGGCGCCGGCGGCCCGCTGGCTGGCTGCATGGGACCGCAAACGCCCGGCCAGGGCGACCGCCGCATCGCGGTTCACCGGCAGCTCATGGCCGAAGGTCTGGTGCAGCACGTCCACCGCCCCCATGGGCGGAGCCTCCACCATACCGATGGACATGGACAACCCGCGGCCATCCGGCGCCATTATGTAGAAACGGGGCACGGCGGGGTGGACGAGGCGCAAGGATTCGAGAAACGCCCGCCCGGACGGGTCGCTTTCGTGGGCGCGGATGGGAACGAACAGGGTATTGACGAAATCGACGTAGGCCGGATCGCTCAGGTGGCTGGCCTTGAAGGCGTCACAGGGCGGACAATTTTCCCCTTCGACAAATACGTATACCAGTTTACCCTCGGCGCCGGCCCGGGCGGTGGCGGCCGCAATGTCGTGAGGCTGCCACTGCACTTCGGCGGCGGCGGCGGTCAGGGCCAGGCCCAGCACGGTGGCGAGAACGGTCGGCAGGTATCGGCGCATGGGGCGGGTCTCCTCTTTTCATGCAATCCCGGCCGGAAGGCCGGAAGGGTGGAGTAACACTATAGTACATATATGGATAAGGTTTACCAAGCGATTTTTGATGACATGACCGGACAGAGCGGTACAATGGGTTGGCGCGGCCGTGACAACGCGGATGGACGGAGACCATGGCGATACTGCTCACCAACGACGACGGCATCGACGCGCCGGGCCTGGCAGCCCTCACCGAGGCCCTGGCTGGTCTCGACGACTTGTGGGTGGCCGCTCCCGCCGAAAACCAGTCCGGCGTCGGCATGAGTAT
>JAJBSZ010000222.1 GCA_020861125.1 Planctomycetota bacterium
AGCCCTTGTCGTGGGGCATGACCGCTTCCAGCGCCCGCTGGGCCAGCATGCCGTGGCCGATTTCCCGCCGGCCGGGACCGCGCGGCATCTTGGCTTCGCCCACCGAGAAGCCCGGCGCATTATAGTGCAGGTACCACATCTCCTCGTAGGCCTCCCGCAGCCCGTCCACCTCCTGGGCATCGGAGGCGGAACCGAGGGTCACGGCAACCAGGGCCTGGGTCTCGCCCCGGGTGAAAAGGCTGGAACCGTGAGTGCGTGGCAGAACATCGATCCGGCAGTCGATGGGCCTGACGGTGAAGTTGTCGCGGCCGTCGACGCGGGTGTTTTTCTTGATCAGGTCGCGGATGACCTCGGTTTTCACCATCGACGCCGCTTCCTTGACCTCCTTTTCCGTCGGTCCGCCCTCTTCCTCGGGCTTGGCCAACTGCTCCACCACCTCCGCCACCAGCGCCTTGGTGGCTTCGCGGCGGCCGAATTTGCCGGGGGTGCACAGGGCTTCCGCCATGCGGCCGCCCAACGCCTGCCGGACGGCATCGAGGCAGGCCGGCGGTTCCGGCGCCACCACCGGGATCTTTTCCTTGGGCCCCGCCTTCTGCACCAGCTCGTTGATCATGGCGCAGATTTCCTTGACCACGGAGTGGCCGAGGTTCAGGGCCTCGAGCATCTTGTCCTCGGGGATGTCGGCGGCGCCGGCTTCCACCATGGTGACCGAGTCGGCGGTGCCGGCCAGAACCAGCTTCAGATCGCTTTTCTTGTCCTGGGAATTGGTGGGGTTGACGATCAATTCACCATCGATCATACCGATGCGCACGGCGCCGATGGGCCCTTCGAACGGCAATTCGGAAAGGGACAACGCGGCGGAGGCGCCGATGATGGACAGGATATCCGGGTCGTTGTCCATATCGGCGGAGAGAACCAGGGACTGGACCAGCACCTCGTCGTAAAACCCGTCCGGGAACAACGGCCGGATGGGGCGGTCGGTGAGGCGCATGGTGAGGATTTCCTTGGTGGACGGCGCCTTTTCCCGTTTGAAAAATCCGCCCGGAAATTTGCCCGCGGCATAGGTCCGTTCGCGGTAGTCCACCATGAGCGGGAAAAAGTCCTGGTCGGCGAAACGGGGCGGCGCGGTGGAGGCGGCGGACAGAACGACGGTGTCGGCATACTGGACCACGGCGGCGCCGGCGGCCTGTTTGGCCATGAGGCCGGTCGACAGCCGCAGCGTTCGGCCGCCGATTACCCGTTCAACCACCTTTTCCTCGAGTTTCAATTCCATTGTGTGGTTCTCCTGTCTGTATTCCTCTTCGATGGATTGGATATTGTCGGCCCGCAATACGCAGACGCCGCGCGGCCGGAAGGCCGGGCGGCGGGCGAGGGGCGCCAATCGGGGTTCGCTGGGATGGTGCGGCCCGCCAACGGATACTGGAAAGGGATGACCCTTCCGCGTACCGCTTCGGGTCCATAACCGTCACCGGGTAGCCCGTCCCGACTGGCGGTCTACTCCTTGGCGCGGATGCCGAGTTTGCCGATGAGGGCGCGGTACCCCTCCAGGTTGTTTTCGCGGATATATTTCAACAACCGATTGCGGCGGTTGACCATCATCAACAGCCCGCGCCGCGAGTGCTTGTCCTTTTTATGGACCTTGAGGTGCTCGGTGAGCGTGGCGATTCGCTCGGTGAGGAGGGCGACCTGGACCTCGGGACTGCCGGTGTCGTTGTCCTTGGTTGCGTACTCTTTGATCAATTCGGTCTTACGTTCCTTGGTCATGGTCATTGCTTGCCACCTTTCGACAGATAATGTATGCTTTTTACCTTTAAGGTTGGATTACTACGGCACCGCAAAAAGAAATACGGCGGCGACCGCGGCGCCGGACGGGTTCTTCCCAAGAGATTAATTGGCTGCAGTATACGCCATTGGCAGCCCGCTGTCAAGCAGGAAGCGATGGCAAAGGGATTGACGGTGGAAGCCAACCGGCATGGCTGCCCCACGACCCATGGCAGCGCCCCACCGGTCGCCCCGGTCATTCCGCCGCTGACGGGCGGACGGGTTGGCCACGGCGAGGCCGTTGGCTACGGGCGGAGGGGTCGGTCTTGGGCCGACCGAAAATGTCCCGATCCCAGGTGCCGGTGGTTTGCAGGAAATCCCGCAGCGGCGGCCAGGAGTCGAGGTTCCAGGCCTGACGGGCGTCGTCGGCCGCCGCGTCGGCCCGACCCAGTTTTTCCCGGGTCAGGGATCGCCAATAGTAGGCGGCGCCGAAGCTGGGATTGCGATCCAGCAAGTAGGTGAGATCGGTGTCGGCTTCGGCGTATTTACCCAGTTCGTACCGGGCCCGGGCCCGGCCATAGAGACCGAATTCCCACATTTCGCCGCTGGCATGCGACATGGATTCAATGGCTTCGGAGAAATAGGCTTCGGCCGCCGCGGCATGGGTGGCGCAGTCCGCGGTAAACACCGCTTCGCCCTGGATCAAGCGAAGGGTAACTTTAAGCTCGAGGTAGTCGGTCGACAGGGAACTGCGGAGTTTTTGCATATTGCTTTCGGCCAAACGGGCGTGGAACAGCGCCCGCTCCGGGTCCAACAAACGCAAATCGCGGTAGGCCCGCCGTAAGTTTTCCTTGACCATATCCTCGATATGGACCATCGCCAGGATTTGCCGTTTCCGGTAATGGCTTTCCCACAGCATGATAACGGCGATGATGACCGCCCCGCCGATGATCAGCGGCACCAGCACCGCCGCCTTGCCCGACGGGATGGCGGGTTCCACCGGGAGAGCAGGGTCAACCGGATCACCGGAGGTGGTGGTCATGGGTTCCCCCTTTCATATGCCCAGTTATAGTCTCCGGCAAAACAGGGTCAAGGCCGAGGCCGATTCCACTTCCAGTTCCAGAAGGTGACCAGCCAGATTTTCCCCCGCCGGCGGCGCGTCGAAGACGCAGATGTAGTTGCCGGCCGACCGCCCGGTCCAGCGCCGGCTGTCCCGGGGCGAGACGCCTTCCGCCAGCACCTGCAGCCGCTTCCCCACCAATAGCTGTCCGCGACGGCGGTTGACCAGCTCCTGCACCGCCAGAAGATCGGTGTTGCGCCGTTTTTTTTCCGCCTCCGGCACATCGTCGGCGAAAAGCCGCGCCGACGGCGTGCCGGGCCGGGGGGAATATTTGAAAATAAAACAATTCTGGAAATCGGCTGCGGCCACCAGGTCCCGGGTGGCCAAGTAGTCCGCTTCACTTTCCCCGGGGAAGCCGACGATAAAGTCGGAGGCCACGGTCGCGTCCGGCACCCGGTCCCGTATCATGGCCAGCTTTTCCTCATACATGGCGCGGCTGTAGCCGCGGCGCATGCGGGCGAGGACGGCGTCGGAACCGGATTGGGCCGGCATATGGAAATGGGGCGCCACCCGAGGCAGTGACGCCACCGTGTCGGCCAATTCCGGGGTGATGTCGCGCGGATGGCTGGTGACGAACCGCAGGCGAACCAGGCCGGTTTCCTCGCCCACCTCCCGGTCGATACGGCGGAGCAAGCCGGCCAGCGAATGGCCGTCGGATTTGCCGTAGGCGTCGATATTTTGTCCGAGAAGGGTGACCTCCCGCGCGCCAGCCAGCGCCAGAGCCCGAACCTCAGCCGCGATGGCCGCCGGAGGTCGGCTGATCTCCCGGCCCCTGACGTCGGGAACGATGCAATAACTGCAGCGG
>JAJBSZ010000270.1 GCA_020861125.1 Planctomycetota bacterium
TAATTGTCCTTGAGAATCACGGTGCCGCTTTCCAGGTTGATGCTGGCGCTGCTCCCGGTGGTGGTGAACTGGTTCTTGCCGTCCCAGATCAACGTGCCGGAGTTGTTTTTGGTCATGGTAAAGCCGCGGGCGTTGTTCATGGCGACGGTGATCGGGTCGAGGAGCTCGACGGTGCCGGCGCCCTGGATGTTCAGCTGGGCGTCGGTCAGGCTGAGGCTGCCGGAACCGGGATCGATACCGAAGTAGATGCCGTCACTCCTGCCGCCGGCCTTGTTGCCGGAAATTTCCACCACCTGGCCGGAAGTGGCGTTCAGGTTGACGACACCACCGCCGGTAGCCGACGATGTCACCCCAGTGTCCACGAAGATGGCGCCGCCCATGCCGTCGGTGGAATTGGTCCAGGCGGTGTTGCCGGTAAGCGAAGAATCGGTGATGGTCAACTCGCCCGCCGCCAGGTAGATCGCGCCGCCCAGGGCGGTGCCGCCATTGGTGCGGGCCTCGTTGCCGGAAAACTCGCTGTCAGTGATGACGGTGCTGGTGCCTCCGTTCAGGTACAGGGCGCCGCCACGGGCGGTGCCGCCGCTGCCGCTTTCTGCCTTGTTCGACGTGAAGGTGTTGTTGTTCAGGGTGTGGCTGCCGTAACCCAGCGCCACGGCACCGCCGGCGGCCGAAAGGGAACCGCTGGCGGAATTGGCAAGGAAGGTATTGTTGCTTACCGTGTGGCCGTCCTCCACCAACGCGGTGGTGAACCCGTTCAGGTACAGCGCACCGCCGGCGGCGTTGCCGTAGTAGGTGCTGATGGTGGCGTTGGCCTGGTTGTTGGAAAAGGTGGAATCGGTGATGGAGTGTTTGCCCGAATCGGTGTAGACGGCGCCGCCCTGGGCCGCGATATAGCCTTCGGCCTTGTTGCCGCGGAAGGAGGCGCCGTTGGCGATACGGAGGACGCCGTTGCTGCCGCCGCCGTAGAGGTTGCTGACCGAGATGCCGCCGCCGTAGGCGCTGCCGTAATTGGATTCGGCGGTATTGTTGAGGAATTCGGTGCCGGTGACGGTGGCGGTGGCGTTGTTCAGGAACAGGTGGGCGCCGCCGCCCATGGCAATCACGTTGTTCATGCCGGAACTCGAGGCGGTGGCGGTGGCGGTGTTGAGTTCGAAGCGCGTCCCGCTGCCGATGGTGACCGTGGTGGCGGTGTCGTTGCTGTCGTTGTAGTACAGGCCGCCGCCGCGGGCATAGCGATTTTCCGTTAATGAGAAGTTGTTCCGGGTGTACTCGACGGCGTTGTCCTTGAAGGTGACGTTGTTGATGGCGACGCTGGTGGTGGTGGTGCCGCCGTCGATGGACAGGCCGCCGCCGGCCGCGTGGCTGCCGTTGGAAAGGCTGACCGTGTTGCCGGTAACCGTGCCGGTGGTATAGGTGAAGCTCTTGGCGAGGCTGATGTGGGCGCCGCCGCCACGGATGCTGGCGTCGGTGTTGCTGCCGACGAGGGAGAGGCTGTTGTTGGTGAGGGTGACGTTAGTGAAGCTGACGTCGCTGTTGCCGGCGGTGGCATCGGGCCCGCTACTATCGCCGCCGACCCCCACCACATAGATGCCGCCGCCAAACATGTTCCCGAGGGTCGATGTGCCGGTGACGGTGATGCTGTTGCTGTTGGCGACCACCCCGTTCAGGGTGATGGTATTGGGGGCGGTGGAGACGGTAGTCCCGAGACCTCCGTTGCCGCCCAGCATCATGCCGCCGCCGCCGATCTCCCCCTGCCCGATTGCCGAGGCGGTGAGGTTGCCGCCGGTCACCGTCAGGTAGTTCACCGTGATGGCATCCTGGACGTTTATGATGCGGAGCACATTTCCGTTGCCCGCCCCAGTCAGGACATAGTTGTTGTTGGCGGTGCCGCCGGTGAACGTCACCGACTCGAAGGAATTGATGGGATCATTATAACCGCCAGTCATCCCGTTGATGTCCCAGTGGACATAATTACTGGTCGTGCTGGACGACTCGGAACCGCCGAGGGTGATGGTGACGCTGCCGCTGCCAGCATTGGCGTTGACCACGCCGATTGCGGTGTCGAGGTCGGAATAGGATCCCCCGCCGCCCGCGGTGCCGCCGACGGTGACGTTTGCCGCCCAGGCCGACTGCCAGCAGCCGCAGGCCAGGATCGCCAGCAACACCGGCAGAAGACTGGCGCGCGCGCCTGCCGCGCCGCGGCAAAACAAATTCGTTCTCATAGCTTTCACCCTCTCAGTGAGTATTCGCGACATGCCCGTTCCCCCGGAATCGTGCAGAGACGTCGATAGAATTCCGCAATCACCCTAACAGTTACCCACGAAGCGGAATCCCTTTTGACTCGCCGGCATTTTTATTTCGCCGGGGGCGGCGAAACCGTCGGGATGCGGACGCGGCCCTTTCCGGCCGCCGCCCAACCCGAACGCAACCTCCACCGGAATGTCCCGGCGGAGGTGCCATAATGCATCAAGGCTTCCGGTACCGGCAGTCGATACATTAATCGCCGCCGCGTCTGCCGCCGGTGCGGCGGGCGGTTCCACCGGGGCGGCGGCCGCTATTTCCGTCTTTTCCGCGAAAGAGGTCGGCGGCGGCGGCGCAAGTTGCATCTGTGAGCCCGGGCATGCGCCCAGGCCGATCGTCACACTTCCGGAGGCTGCCTATGCGCGCCTGTGATTCTGAATTCCCCGACGCCCAGCCGGCCGTGCGCATCGCGGTGGTGCCGGGCGCCGAGCCGGCCGACTGGCGGCCGGTCTACGACCGCCTCAACCGCTGCTCGCAGCGTCTTGAGGGCTTCCTCCTCACCGCCGCTGCCGCCGCCGCCACCTTTGCCGGCCTGTTTGGCACCGCCGGCGGCATGGCGGCGGTGATCCTCCGGCATTTCCCCGACATCGCCGCACCCCTGCTGGCTGGGGCGGTGATCCTGCCCGGCATGTTGGTGGGAGCCGCCGCCGGCCAGGCCGGGGGCAACCTGTTCATGCGCCTCCGCTACCGCCTGGACGACGCCACCCGGCGCGGTTTCGCCACCCGTCTCGGCCTCTCCCGGGCGCCGGAGGGCTGGCACGCGGGTCTCCGTCGCTGGCTGTTCACCGGCGACTGGCTGGGCACCCCCGCCTACGACCTGCGCCTGCCCTACGTGCGTATCTTCATCGTCGGCGACGCCCCCGACACCTGCCGGGACGAGGATGCCATCTGGCGCGAGATCCACGGCCAGATTTCCGGCGACAGCCTGTGGGAAGCCGGCACCAACATCCGCGAGATTTCCTACCCGCACACCCTGCCCGGCTGGGCCCGGGAGGTGAGCAAGGGCGACGGCTTCGCCGACCTCCAGCGCCGCATCGGCCGGACCGAGGCGACGGAATGGGTCATGCACCTGTGGCGCCGCGCCTGCCGGCAGTGGCCGGCGTTGGGGGCCAACGACTATCCGGAACAGGCCCGCCGGGAGTGTTTTGAAATGCACTCCCTGTTCCTCGCCGACGGGCGGCAGGCGCTGGTGGTGGTGCTGCGGCCGGTGGCGTTCGTGCGCGAGTTGGAGGTGGAAGGGGAGAAAAAGGGTCTCGCCGCCTGAGGCGGTCCTTGGCGGTTGCGGTTGCCGGCCGGTCCGGGTACAATGCGTCTGGTCCAGGCAAAGCGCCTGGACCATTTTCATAGTGGCGGCACAACAACAAGGACCAGCCAATGAGTCTGA
>JAJBSZ010000421.1 GCA_020861125.1 Planctomycetota bacterium
CGCCGCCCGCGGGGAGGACGCCCAAACCCTTCACGCCGCCGCCGGCCCCGGCGGCGCCGCCGGCGCCGCGCCGGGCCGGCCCGACAGCGGCCGGAGCCGGCAGGCGTCGCGGACAATTCCGGCATTGGCGGAGGTGGTGCCGGCGGGTGGGGGGAATGGTCAGTTTGCCTATGGTGGAACATGAAAATTTACGTCAGGTACCTGCTTTTCCGGCTTTTGATCTGGTTGTGCAACCATCTGCCCCAACGCTTTCTCTATTTCATCGCGCTGCGCATCGCCGATCTCAACTATTTCTGGCTCGACCCCTCGGGACGGCGGGCCGTGGAGGATAACCTGCGCCGGGTGCTGCCCGACGCCATCCCGACCCGCATCCACAAGGAGGCCCGCTGGGTCTTCCGGAATTTCGCCAAATACCTTACCGAGTTCTTCCGCTTCCGCCACTTCAACCTGGAGTGGTTCCAGACCAATATGGCGATCTTCGGCCTCGAGCACATCGAAGAGGCCCTGGCCGCCGGCAAGGGCTGCATCACCTCGTCGGCGCACATCTCCAACTGGGAGCTCGGGGCGGCCGGCCTCTCCATCCTCGGCGGCAAAACCCTCACCGTATCGGTGGCGATGCACCGCTACGGCAAGATCAACGACCTGTTCATGCGGGAGCGGCAAAGCATGGGGCTGCGGGTGGCCGATATGGAAAAGAACGCGGCCCGGGCCATGCTCCGCGCCCTCCGCCGCAACGAGGTGGTGGGCGTCATGGGGGATCGCGATCCCACGCAGCAGGGGGTGATGGTGGAGTTTTTCGGCCGGCCGTGCCGGTTCCCTCAGGGGCCGGCCCGGCTGTCTCTCGCCACCGGCGCGCCGATCATCCCGGCATTCTGTCTGCGGCGATCCAACGACAGTTTTTCCACCGTGTTCCTGCCGCCCATTCCCATCCCGGAGGAAGGCGATCGGGATGAACGGGTGCAGAAGATGGCCCAGTCCTTTGCCGATATCATCGCGGAAACCATCCGGGTGTATCCGGAACTCTGGGCCGTGTTTTATCCGGTGTGGGACGCGGACTGGCAGCCGGAGTAATACCGTAACCCGACGCCCCGGCCCGACCGTTCCCGGCGGGGCCCTGCCGTTTCCGAACCGCCGCCGTCCCGCCTGCGCCCATCGCTACGGCGGCCGGCCGACCCCGGTGGAATCCCCGACAACACCCGCGGAAGGCGGAACGCCAGCCTGATCCTGACGGTACGATTTTCATTGACCATTGGCCTTTTCCGTTTACAATGGAAGTATACTACGTGACCTGAAAATGGCGAGACGGCGGAACGATATTGTCCGTTTTTCCCCTATGTTTCGCCGGTTATCCGATACTCCTCGCAGTACTGGTATCTGCCGGAGATTTATCCCGGGGACGTGAATCGATCTTACCAATTCGGTCGGTGGTCTTACCAGCCGCCGCCCGGGCCGGAGGAGGGCTTGCCACCGGGGGAAGGGACCGGAGGAGGGACCTGGGTGAAAATCCCCGGCAACGGACGGTTCCGCCGGTATTCCGCCTTTTAGGAGGCCCCCTTTTTACCAAACGGGTCGGTGGTCCGGCCTCGGCCGCCGTCCGGTGGAGACTAGAATTTTTCCTGGGGAAAAGCGACGGAAACGGGGCGGGGAGGTTTCCCGGCAACGGAAACGTGTTGTTGCTAAACCATTTGGAAGATGTGATTTTTTCTGAAATTAAACTCGTTATGCAAATTACGCTCTTGTGTGTAACTCATTGTCATGATACTATGAGTTACCGAGCCTATTGTGGGGGGCGGTAGTTTGTCACCTCGGTACCATTACGGAGGTACCTTGCTACAGTACTGATCTCTTGTCCCGGGCGGGCCTCCTTGGGAGCTTCCGAGGGTACCGGTCGGGTGGAAGGTCGCGGGTCTTCGGTCTTTTGAGTATGGGTACACAGCTATTGAACCGATATTTGATGTCGGATGAATTACCTGGAGAGCTTGCGAGCGTATGGGTACACTGCTATTGTCATGAGGTAGTATCGGACGAACAACTGTGCTGGAAAAGTTGGTCGCAGACAGAGAGCGATCGGTAGGGATGAACAATCTAGATGCCGGGGTGGATCAGCAATGAATTATGATACGGAAAAAGCAGCCGAACTGGGCGTGGAACGCCGCGAAATGGTGCGGGAACGGCTCACCACCATTTATGCCGGCATGATTTCCTCCATCGGGCTGACCGGTCGGGAAATCGCCAAACTCTCCGGCACCAGGCCGCAGTACATATCGGATATCAAACGCCGGCAACGACCCCTTTCCCACGAGATGTTCATGCGAACCCTCCTCGGCCTCTACGGCGATTTCAAGTGGCTGATCACCGGCGACCTGCCAGTCGACACCCAGCGGATCATCGCCCTGTACCCCTACATCTCCAAACCGGAGGGGCAGGTGTTCCCGCTGCCGGTGCTGCAGCGTCCCTTCATGGGGCCGAAGATGACTATCGAAGATTGGGACGGCAACTTCCTCTGCGTCACCTCGCCCATCAAGGAGCAGGCCCGGCAGATGATCGACCCCTATATCCTGCACCTGCCGTTCAACGACAAGACCGGCCGGTTGAAAAAGGGGGACTTCCTGCTGGGGGACCAGAAGGATTCCGCCGTAGCCTCCTACGTGCTGATCAAAAGCGGCTGGGGCGTCAAGCTGGTCAAGAAATGCGACACCGGCTACGAAGACGTCGAAAACGGCGAGCACCGGTTCGATGCCGATGTCCAGGTGATCGGCAACGTGGCGATGCTGATCATGGGCAGCCTGTGACCCGCTGATTCGCCCCGCCCCCGAACCCCGCCGGTTCCTCGGACCCGTGACCGCCGTTCCATGACCGCCGGCCCCGTGGACGGTCCGCCCGATTCCCCCGGCGGCTGGCTTGGGGCCGCGAACCGCCCGTTGACCGTCCTCAGCCGTTGGCGTCCTTTCTGAGTATCCTTACTCCTGGGCTGCCGGCCGAGGTGGGTTTTCCTTTACCGTAACGCAATGTGCCGCCGCTTCGGCCCGGGTGAGGTGGGACCTGTGGTAACGTTGGCGTACCGTTAGCGGGAGGGCGGGGGAGTCGGGCCAAATGCACGGAGGTGGGGACTTCGGTCGTGGTGTGCCGCTCCTCAGTTCGTGCACTGTACAGTTCGGCACAATCCCAAAAAATCCACCTCTTTTGGGTGCTATTCTCCTCTCGGTGCCATTGGTCACCCACACCACAAGTACCGTTACACCTGTCAGTAGAGGCTTTATCCAGTACAAGGTACCGTGGGATCCAGGGTGGTGATTGGAGACGATAGTATGCGCTGTGAGCTATGCCAATCGGAAAATTTCCGTAGAGGCGAAATCTTGCCGTTGGATTTTTATCCTGTGTTGAAGCCACGCATACCTTTTATCCCGCGTTCCCATATCGAGTATGTGTTTTGCACCCTATGTCTCGATTGTGGTCACCTTTCGAATTTTTCTATTGATGCCTCTGGTCTCAAGAAAATCGGAAAGACAACACGATGAAATGCAAATATTGTAACTCCTCTCGTATACTAGAAGGCACATACCAATTCATCAAATTTTACCCCTTAGAACCAGTAACGTTTCTTCAGAACGGCATCGGACCAATACGCTCCCATTTTTGTGTCAATTGCGGGAAGTTTTTGGCCCTCGTTGGCGAC
>JAJBSZ010000479.1 GCA_020861125.1 Planctomycetota bacterium
CCAATACCCCCGGCAGTGGATGTCGGGGTCGACGCACGGGTTGGCCGGCACGACAAATTCGATGGGCTGGTTCGGCCAGTCGCTGGCGGCCAGACTGCCCGCGAACAGGGATGCCGCGACGATGCAGGCGATGACGCTGAGGGTCTTCATGCATTTCTCCTTTTCCAAACGGTACAAATAGTTCCCAAAATGTGGTTTTCCATACTCACAGGGCGGGGTTTTCCTCCTCGCCGTCCTCGTTCAGGGTCCGGCCGGACAAGGTGCGCTGCAGGTCGGACCGCCGCAAGCGTTTCACCTGTTTGTAACTGGTGAGGATCAAGGACACCAGGGCGATGCCGAGGAAGAACAGACAGATGGGGGAGGTAAACATCGGGATGAGGCTGTTCTTGTACAGGGACAGGCCCCGCCGCAAAAAGGTTTCCGCCATCGGCCCGAGAATGAAACCGAGGATGAACGGAGCGATGGGAATCTTGAACGAACTGAATCCGAACCCGAGAATGCCAAACAGAATCACGCTCCACATGTCGAACGAATTACTGTTCAACCCGTAGGCGCCGACGCCGCACAGGCAGAAAATGATCGGCAGCAGGATGTATTTGGGAATGGCCAGCAGTTTAACAAATATCCGCAACCCGTAAAACTCCATAAACAGCATCACCACCGCCGCGATGGTGAGGGCGGCGAAAATGCCGTATACCAGGCCGGCGTGCTCCTCGAACAGCTGCGGCCCGGGGGTGATACCGTGGATCATCAGGCCGCCCAGAAGCATGGCGGTGACGGTGTCGCCCGGAATGCCAAGGGTCATCAGCGGGATCAGGGCGCCGCCCACCGCCGCGTTGTTGGAGGCTTCCGAGGCCACCACCCCGTCGATGATGCCGGTACCGAATTTTTCCGGATAGCGGGACTGATTCTTCGCCACCGAATAGGCGAGGATGTTGGCGGTGCCGCCGCCGATGCCGGGCAATATCCCGATGCCGATGCCGATCAGGGACGATCGGAACAGATTGATGAGCTGGCTTCTGAACTCCTGCCAGCTGAAACCGAAGCCCTTGATGTCGCGCATGCTGGGCTGGGTGACTTCCTCCTCGGCTTCCCGGTTCTGGGTCCGGGAGGCGGCGATGATCTCCCCGACGGCGAACAGGCCGATCATCACCGTGAGCATCTCGAAGCCGGCCATAAGGTTGGCGGAATCAAAGGTAAAGCGTTTGGCCGAGTCGATGGGGGCGATACCGACGGTGGCGAACATGAAGCCGATGGTGCCGGAAAAGACGCCTTTTATGATGGAATTGCCGGACAGGCTGGCGATCATGGTCAGGGAGAAGAAGGCGATGGCAAAGTATTCGTAAAACCCGAAACGCAGCGCGAATCGGGCCAGCGGCGGGGAAATGAACATCAGGGCGATGATGGAGAGAATGGTGCCGATAAAGGAAAACACGATGCCGACGCCCAATGCCTTCGGCGCCTGGCCCTTGGCGGCCAGGGGATGGCCGTCAAAACAGGTGGCGACCGAAGACGGGGTGCCGGGAATTCGGAGCAGGATGGCGGAGATGAGGCCGCCCGACACGCCGCCGATATACAGTGCCATCAGCATGGTCATGGCGTTGTGCGGTTCCATGCCGTAGGTGATCGGCAGGAACAGGGCGACAGCCATGGTGGCGGACAGCCCGGGGATGGCCCCGAATACGATGCCGATGGCCACCCCGGCAAACACCAGACCGATGCCGATCGGGTTCAGAACCGAAGCGAAGCCATTAGAGATGAGCTGCGTGGTCGACATGCACCCTCCTTTATTACCACAGATGATACAGCAACCCCGGCGGCAGCATGAGGTTCAGGTAGCGCCGGAACACGAAGTACACCACCGCCGCCACCACCACCGACACGGCCAGAAACAACGCCGGGCGTCTCTTGCCGCTGGGAGCCAGGATCAGCATCTGGCAAAACATGCAAAGGATCGAGGAAATGACGAAGCCCAACCGTTCGAAGGAGAGGGCATAGCCGATGATGAGAAGAAAGGTGAGGGCGATGGGGAGTACATCCCGTTTTTCCGTCTCGTTCAGAAACGACGCCGGGGTTCCCGCAGCCCGGTCCACCCGCCGCACATCGAGATAATACTTGATGCCGTGGAGGACTTGCAATACCCCAAGCACCAGAACGATGGTGCCCAGAATTTCCGGAATGAGCCGGGAATTCACCGCCACCCGCCGGCTGACGCGAATAAACTGGATGTGGTACAGGTAAAAGGCCGCCAGGCCCAGCATCAGGGCGCCCAGGAGGATTTCCTTATAGCGGTGAAAAAAGGAACTGGTTTTCATGGTCTCCTCCTCAAACCGCCGGATTATTGACCGGCCATTCCGGCCGCTTGCCCGACAGTACCGCGTCGATGCCCATGGCCGCGTGCAGTCCCATCCGGTCCATCGATTCCACCGTCAGGGCCGCATTGTGCGGCGTGACAATGACGTTGTCGAGAGTGAACAGCGGGTTGTCGGCCGCGGCCGGTTCCTCGGCGAAGACGTCCAGGGCGGCGCCGGCGATGGTGCGATTTTTCAGCGCTTCGTAGAGGTCTTGCTCGTTGGCGACGTCGCCGCGGGCGCAGTTGATGATGACGGCGGTTTTTTTCATGCTGCCGAGCCGCTGGGCGTTAATCAGGCCGCGGGTCTCCGGGGTGGACGGCACGTGGAGGGTGACGAAGTCGGCCCGGGCGAAAATTTCGTCCACCGTGGCCGGGGTGACGCCGGCCGGAAACTGCTCCGGCGTGAGGAAGGCGTCGTAGCCCAAAACTTCCATGCCGAAGGCGCGGCAGAGGTCGGCCACCGTGCGGCCGATGCGGCCGAGGCCGATCACTCCTACCGTCTTACCCTGCAGGTCGCAGCCCTTCCGTTGGTTCCGAATCTCCCAGTTGCCAGCCCGGGTTTCCCGGTCCATGACGACGAAATTGTGGGCGGCGGCGATCATGAAGCCGACGGTGTGCTCGGCCACCGAGATGGCGTTGGAATTAGGGGCGAAGGTGACCCAGATTCCCCGCTTGGTGCAGTAGTCGACGTCGATGTTGTCGACGCCGATACCGTGCCGCCCGATCACCTTGAGATTGGGCGCGGCCGCCAGAATCTCGGCGGTGAAGGGGGCGGTTCGGGCGAGAATGGCGTCGGCCGTGGCGATGTTCTTGCGGATGGCGTCGGCGTCGGTGGCGCCGTCGCCGATCACCAGCGTATAGCCTTTGTCCCGGAGAAACGCCTTGCCGGGTTCGGTGATGTCCTGGGGTATTGCTACCGTAAATGCCATGTCACTCTCCATTCTGGTTATGGTGCGGATCCAGCGATGGGGATCCGGATGGTTACGGGAACGCGCGCGGGCGGAAAAACGGGGCAGGGGTCACAGACGTCCGTCCCGCCGGGCGGCCCCGACGGAACGGAGGGGAAGAGGTTAGCGCAGTTGCTTGTGGCCTTCGGTACCGTTGGTGATCATCATGGTCAGTTCGTTGGACCACAGGTTGAGGGTCATGCCCTTGTCCATCCATTTTTTCAGGTTGGCGGTGGGCCCGACGATGTGGATACCGGAGAACTTATTGCGCTTTTTGGCGGCGGCGATGACGGTGTCGATGGCGCCGACCACCGTCTCGTGATCAAATTGGCCCATGAGACCATAGCTCTGGGAGAGAT
>JAJBSZ010000138.1 GCA_020861125.1 Planctomycetota bacterium
GCGCTGGGCTCCCACAGTTCGATCCGGTCGTCGACACCGATAAACAGGATCGTTGGACCTGTGATGCCAACCATTTTCATATAGGCCGGCGGCAAGACAAACCGGCCCTGCGTATCAATATCCACCGGACAGGCCTGCGCCATAAAATTGCGGTAAAATCCGCTATCGCCGGATTCTTCCGCCACTTTGCGGGCGTTGTCCTTGATTCGGCCAAACTGACGATGCGTGTATAAGTACAAACAGGACGGCTCACCTCGGACAAGCACATAATTCCGCGCACCGTCCTCATCCGGAACAACCGTCCGAAACCGCGCCGGTATGGCTACCTGCCCTTTGGAATTGAGTTTGTTCTCAGCGCTGCCATAGTAAAAGGGTGCGTCATGGACCATGAGGCCGCCTTCTTCCTCTCACTATTTTTGGATATTCTGCGCTTCGATTCACTATTTATATGTTATCGGACCGTCTTCTGTCAACGCTTTTTTTGCCCGTGGGCGGCATTTATCGTATTGGAATGCGGTCAACCACAAGGTGTTGTGGTTGGAGCGGCGCGGTCCGCTAGGGACGGGGTAGCGGGTCGGAAGAGAAATTTCACTACCAGCCGAAAAACACGTTGGTACACCCGTCGGAACAAGTTCCATTCATCCGTGGGTCGGCACTCCCTTGACGAAGTCCACGGTGTGGCAGATGTTCTTTGCGGTATGGGGGAGAAGTGGTATACTTATTTCGGCCTGCAGTTTCCGAGCATTGGCGGATTGCCGCGTGCTCCCGCTGCCTGGTTTTCGAAAGACCCAAACGATGCTGCAGATTGCGTTTATGGTACCCGTGGAATCCCTAACCGATCGGGTCGCGGCGGTGAGTGCCGAGCACGCCCGGCGCGACAACGGCAATGACAGCGACGAGTTTGTCGTCACTATCAACGTCGCCAAAAATTATCGGTCCATTCCTCGCGTGGCTCTCAATGCCGATGTCCTGGTTGCCCGCGGACTGCTCGCGGCCCAACTCAAACAGATCCACCCCAATCTACCCCTGGTGGAAGTGGCTATCGGCAGCGATATGGCGGCAACCATATTTACGGCGGTGAAGGAACGTGGCCCCTTGCCCATCGCCGTCATCGGCTCCGCCAACATGGCCTATGCCGTCCATGGAATGGGCACCATCCTCGGGGTCGACATCAAGGAATATATCCAGGATAACAACGAGGACTTCAGCATCAAGCGGGATATCGACCGAATTCTGGCCGAGGGGAGAAAAATACTTATCTGCGGACCGGTTACCTATGCCTATGCCGTAACCCGGGACTGCTATCCCTATCTTCTGGAATTGCACAAACATTCCATTTGGGATGCCCTCACCCGCGCCAAACAGGAAGCCAGGGCTCGGCGGAAAGAGCGGGAAAAGGCGGTGCAGTTCCAGGCGGTATTGAATGCCGCCCATGAAGGCATCATTGTCACTGATACCAGTGGCCGGGTTACCATAATCAACGCCGTCGCAGCCGAAATCCTCGCCATCTCCAGCGCCAAAGCCATCGGCGGGCGGGTGTACGACATACTCCCCATGGCGGGACTGCCCGCCAGCGTTCTCTCCGCCGACCATATCGACGCCTGCGTGGTGCTTAAAGGCGCGCGGCTGTATGTCCGGAAGAGTCCCGTGATGCTGGGCGATCAGTCCCAGGGACACGTGTTCGCCCTGGCTATTGACGTGTTCAACCCGGCGGAATAGTACCACCCTACCGGCGCGGACGCGACCGTCCGTCCCCGTCCTCCTTCCGGCCCGGTGGCGGCCGATCGTCCTGCCGTTTCTTCCACTGCGCCAACTGTGCCGGCGTGAGCATTGCCTCGATTTCCGCCTGCATTTTTTCCTGAATCTCGGCGAGCTTCCGGTTGCCGCCACGGGGATCAGCAGGCCGATGGTCGTCTCCCCGACCGGGTTTTTCCGTGCGGTGGCGGCCCATTCCCTCCAGAATCGCCTCCTGACTGGACCGGAAGGCAGCGGTGACGATGTCGAGAAGCTTTTTTTTCTGACTATCAGAAAGGTCGATCCCTTCCCAACGCCGCGGATCGATACCGATTTCCCGGCCTGGCCCGCCGCCCCGTGGGCCACCCGGCGGTGGTCGGCGCCCTTCACCGGGGCCCTCGCCCGCCCATGTGACGGACGCGAAAATAAGGCTGATCACTGTCAAACGGTAGTGCATGCCATCTCCACGGAACGGTCGTCAGCAAAAGCACGGCCGGGCATTTTCAGCCCGGCAGTGTGGGTCTTTGGTAACAGAAACGGCAGTCAGGCATTCTTGGTCACCGGAATTCAATCCGGTGGCAAAATGGTACAGACGATCCCGAGGCATCAGGAGACTGGTTCCTGACCGTCTGCACCATGTTCTTCCGATGATTCTGTGGCGCTGCCAGCACAGGAACAATGGCTGCAGCCGCCATGCGGTCGCCGCCGGCCATGGGCCGGATGGTGACGGTGTCCCGACTTCCGACCGTGGGGATGGTCTCCGTCCTCGCCATGGTCATGGTGGTGAAAATGGTGCGGTTTCTCACCTGCCAGATGATCACAGTTTTTCAGGACCCGGTCGAGGAGAGAAGACAACTGGCTTACCTCCTCCTCGGACAGCCCGATAAACAGCTGGTCCATCCCTTCGCGACCGCTGCTGTGGGCATGCTCCGCCTCACGTTTACCCTCGTCCGTCAGATGGATATGCACCACCCGCTGGTCCGTGGCAGACTGTCGGCGCTCAATCAGGCCGGCCCGCTCCAGCTTGTCGACCAATTCGGTCACGGAAGGCGGGCGGATGCGGAGAACTTCGGCTACCTCCCGTAGAGAGCTCCCGTCATTTTCAAGCAATACCGCCAACACTTTGCCCTGCCCATGATGCAGGTGACCGTGTCTCCCTTTCCGGCCATGATGAATACTGCGTGACAGCCGGTGGAGACGATGAAAACACGCTTCCTGATACGTTGACAAAATTTCTCCTTAATAATTAGGATCCTAAGTATATTGTACGGTACCTAATGAATACCTGCAACGACTTTTTCCTTTTCCGATTTTTTTTTGAAAGGTCGGACAAAGTGGCGGGCAAGTATCGGACATAATCAGGTTTTATCGGACGCTAGGGAAAACCTCCCGACCCGATGCGACGCAAATAGCACCGTACGGCCGTATTAATGGCCTGCCAGTGCGGGGAAACTGGCCTGGAAAGAGAAAATGGTGGTTGGCTGGTTTTCCAAGGAAGATGGCGGGCTGACGCACAGTGGTTCTCCTGCCGGTCGACCCACGGCTGGCGTCTCATCCGGGCCTGGACGCATCATGTCCCACGGGGGAATTATACCCATTGCCGACAGCTTGCAGTGTAGGGTCACAACAGTAACAAGCAGATATGGTGTTCAGAGGGTATGGTGGGCGGTAGCGACAAGGAAACGCGGCGGTACCGCTGGAGTTGCCGGCTTGGCAAGGTCTCGCAGGACTTTTCCGGTGAGGAGGAACTTACCACTCGACGCCACAGGACAGTTCAACGCGTATGGGCAAACTCCATCTCCTTCTCCCCCACCCAACGCGGCGGCATGCCGAAGCCAAGCGGCATGCCGCATTTTTTTTATTTGCATTGGCCGCCCCCAATCCGTATAGTCACCTCCGTCAAAGTTTAAGGATACCACCATGC
>JAJBSZ010000148.1 GCA_020861125.1 Planctomycetota bacterium
CGTCTGGATCGGTGACGGCGCCCGGATCGAGGGTGCGGCGGCCCTCGTCGACTGTTACTTGGCCGATGCCGCCGACGCGCCGGTCCGCATTGGCGAGGGGGTGGCGGCCGAGGACTGTGTGTTTCTCGGATCGGCCGAGGTCGAAGGCGGGGTCCGTCTCGGCCATTGCCTGGTGGGGGAGGGTGTCTCGCTGTCGGGCGGATTCAGCGCCAAGCATTCGCTGTTTTTCGCCAATTCCCAATTCGCTCTGGGCGAAGCGTCCTGCTCCCTCGCCGGTCCCTTTGCCGTCTCCACCCACAAGGCCACCCTGGTCCTGACCAGCCAGTGTTCGTTCTGCACCTTCGGCAGCGCCGCCAACGCCTCGAACCACCATTTCAAGCTGGGGCCGCTGCATGGCGGCGTGTTGCGCCGGGGCGTGCGCTGCGGCTCCGGGTCCTACCTGTTCTGGCCGGCAGACATCGGCGCCTTCACCACCGTCGTCGGCCGCCACTGCGGCCACCTGGACACGGTGGATTTTCCGTTTTCCTTATTACTGGCGAAGGATGATCGGTCGGTACTCGTTCCCGGCGTCAACCTTTTCACCAGCGGGTCGTTTCGGGACGCCGACAAGTGGGCCCGTCGCGACCGCCGGCAGGGCGTGCGGCGGCCGCGGGATCTGGTGAATCCGGCCGTCCTTTCCCCGTACACGCTGCAGGCGATGGAAACAGGCGTGGCCCTGCTGGAGCGCTGCCGGGAAATGGAAGTGGATCTGCGCCACGGTGGTGCTGTCATTCCGGCGGGCCGTATCGAACCGGCCCTCGCCCTGTACCGCGCCGCGCTCGTCTTCCACACCGGCCTGCGGCTGCTTCTCGGCGCTCGGGACCGCCGGCAGGGCGCCGCTCCGCGCGTCGAGGACTTCATGGACTGCCTCGAAGAGGCCACCGCTGGCGAGGACCGGACCGGGGGAACGTGGCGCGATTGGGGCGGCATGCTCTTGCCGGGGGTCCAGGCGGATCAGGTGCTGGCCGATCTGGCCGATGGCAGGCTGACGGACGCCGACGCCCTCCAGGCGCGTCTCGAGGAACTGCACGCGGGTTACGACGGTATGGAAAGGGAATGGCTTGCCCGGCGCTGGATCCGGGAATACGGGGACCCTACCCGGCGCACCGTGTCCGCATTCGTCGCCGCCTGGCGGCAAACGGTGCAGTTCCGCCATGCATGTTTCGTCAAGGACGCCGGCAAGGAATTCACCCCCGAATGCGCTTTTGGCTTCGGCGTCGAGGGAAACGCCGGCGAATATTTCCGCCGAATCCGGGGCAGCCTGACCGACCATCCCCTCCTCGCCATGGCCGAGGCGGAACGGGAAACCCTGATCGGGCTGGCGGAATTCATACCGCCGCCGGATGGCGGTTAGAATCCGACGGTGTGGCCGGGAGTGTTCGGTTGGTGGGACGAACCGACCTCCGTCCTCAGGGCGGCTCAGTCAGTCATGGCATGAACGATGAGGATTCCCACGAGGCAGTTGCGGCTGTGAAAAACTTGGTAGTCCGAAGCGCGCCGAATCTAAGAAAACTTTCTCCACGACCGCCTGGTAAAGCACGGCGCCCCGCCTTTCACGAAGGCAGCGCCGGAGCCAAACATCCCGTCCTGCCGCCTGCTCACCAGCCCATGGCCGTAAGGATCTCGAAGAGGGTATGACAGGCCCGCGACTGGTTGAGGGTGTAGAAATGGATGCCGCAGGCGCCACGGCGCAGGAGATCGGCGCACTGGGCCGCCGCGTAAGCGACGCCCACGCCCCGCTGCCGCACCGCCTCCTCGTCCGCCAGCAGGCCGTCCAGCGCCGGCGGTACTGTCACCCGGCACATTTCCCGGAACCGCTCCACCTGGCCGCTGCGGGTCACCGGCATGATGCCGGGCAGGATGGGCACGGTAACCCCGTACCGCCGGGCGCGGGCGACGAAGTTGAAGAAATGCTCGTTGTTGAAAAAAAGCTGGGTGACCACGAAATCGGCGCCGGCCGCCACCTTTTCGCCGAGATGGCGGAGATCGTCCTCCGGGCTGGCGCACTGCGGGTGGAACTCCGGATAGCCGGCCACGCCCACCGACACGTCGCGGGCGACGGACCGGATGATCTCCACCACCTCGGTGGCGGTGGCGGCCTGGTCGGCTGGGGCCTGCCATTCTGGGCGGTCCCGGGGCGGGTCGCCCCGCAAAGCGAGGAAATTGCGGATGCCCCGGCGGCGGTAGTCGGCCACCAGGTCCGCCAGTTCCGTCCGGGAATAGCCCATGGCGGTGATGTGGGCCATGACCCCGAAGTCGTAGCGTTCCTGCATGGACAGGACCAGGTCCCGGGTGAGCTCGCGGGTGCTGCCACCGGCGCCGCAGGTGACGGAGACGAAGGCCGGGTTCAGCGCGGCCAATTCAGCCAGCGAACGCTCCAGCGTCGCCATCCCGGCCTCGTCCTTGGGCGGAAAGAATTCGAAGGAAAAAACCGGCACTCGGCGGTACAGCCGATCCCGGACGGTTTCCACCACGTTTTTGCTCATGCCTGCTTCTCCAGAAGCTCGCCGGCCAGCTTGACCGCTGCCACCGCGTCGGCCGAATAGCCGTCGGCGCCCGCCTCGGCCGCGAAGTGTTCGGTCACTGCCGCGCCGCCGACCATGAATTTTACCCCCAGTCCCGCCGCCCGCACCGCCTCGATGGTCTCGCGCATGGCGGCCAGGGTGGTGGTCATGAGGGCGGACAGACCGACCACGCCGGGACTGTATTCCCGGATGGCCTGGATCACCGTTTCCGGCGGCACGTCTTTACCCAGGTCGATGACCTCATAGCCGTGGTTGCGGAGCATCAGGGAGACGAGGTTCTTGCCGATATCGTGGACATCGCCCTTGACCGTAGCCATAACGATGCGGCCCCGCGATTCCTGTTCGCCGCCGCCCTGACGCTCGGCCGCCAGGTCCGGCTCCACTTCCGCCAGCGCCAGGCGCATGGCCTCGCCCGCCAGCATCAACTGCGGCAGGTAGTATTCCTGCTTTTCGTACAAGTCGCCGGCGGTCATGATGGCCGGAACCAGATGATCGGCCACCAGCCGGCTGGCGGCCACGCCGGCGGCGACGGCCTCCCGCGCCAGCGGTGCTGCCCGTTTGATCGCTCCCTTCAACACCGCCTGGGCCGCCCGTTCGGCCGGGCTGGCCGCGGCTGGAACGGCTTCAACCGCCGGTTGCGGCGTCAGCGCTTTTTTTTTACCAAAACGGCCGAGATAGGCGGCGGGACCGTCGTAGCGGTCGAGCAGCGCGTCGGCCGACGTTTTGGCTTCCATCAGCAGTTCGGCCGACGGATTGGCAATCACCGCAGCCAGCCCCGCGGCCATGCCCATGCCGAGAAACAAGGCGTTCAGCCATTTCCGCTCCGGCATGCCGAAGGAGACGTTGGAGAGGCCGAGGATGGTGGCAAGTCCGCGTTCGCCGCAGCGGCGGATGGTCTCCAGGGTGGCATGGCCCGCCGCCGGGTCGGCACTGACGGTCATGGCCAACCCGTCCACCAGCACGTCGTTCGCTGTGATGCCGTACTTCGCCGCTTCGGCCAATATCCGGTCGACGATCCGCAGGCGCTCGGCGGCGGTCTCGGGGATCAGCCCCTCGCCGACCGGCAGGACGATGATCGCCGCCCCGTAC
>JAJBSZ010000304.1 GCA_020861125.1 Planctomycetota bacterium
GCCGAAACACCGGTTGTAGTGGGCGAGGAAGTGTTTGGCCAGCGGCACCACATCCTCCCGCCGCCCCCGGAGCGGCGGCACCCGGAGGACCAGCACGCCCAGCCGGTAGTACAGATCCCGGCGAAAGCGTCCGTCACGTACCATGGCGTCGAGGTCGGCGTTGCAGGCGGCGATGACCCGCACGTCGACGGGGATGACCCCATCCCCTCCAACCCGACGGATCTGGCGCTCCTGCAATGCCCGCAAGAGGCTGATTTGCCCGGACGGATCCATTTCCGAAATCTCGTCCAGGAAAATGGTGCCGCTGTGGGCCAGTTCAAACAGGCCAATCCGGCCGCCTTTTTTGGAGCCGGTAAAGGCGCCGTCGGCATAGCCGAAAAGTTCGCTTTCGATCAGGTTGCCGGGGATGGCGCCGCAGTTTACCGCCACGAAGGGTCGGTCCCGGCGGAGGCTGGCGGTATGGATGCTTTGGGCGAAGAGTTCTTTGCCGGTGCCGGTTTCTCCGAGGATCAGCACGTTGGACTGGAGTCCGGCGAAACTGCGGGCCGCAGCGGTGGCGGCGCGGATGGCGGCGGAATCGCCCTTGATATCGTCGAAGACGTAGCGGGCGACATTTCCCTTTTGGAAAAGGCCCTGGCGCACCGTTCTCTCCATGCGCTGGAGAGCGCGGATTTCCTGCAGGGTGACCACCATGCCGGAGACCGTCCGCCCGACCACCACCGGCACGATCCGCATGGCGTACTGCACGCCCCGGCGTTCGAGAATGCCGCCCAGCCGTTCCTCCCCTGTTTCCCGGACCTGCTCGATCTCATCCCATTCGCCGGCGGTGAACAGGGTCTTGGCCAATACCGGACCGTCGCCCTCGGGCAGCCCGAGAATGGTGGTGCCGAGCCGGTTGATCATGGTTATCCGGCCGTCCGGGTCCAGGCTCACGACCGCATCCGACACCGAGTCGAACATGGTGACCGTTTCCTGGATGTTCTTTTTTTCGATCGCCCGCGCCTGGACGATGTTCTTCGCCTGGCGGTAGGCCTGGCGCAGGGAATCCAGCGAACTCTCGATCACCACCGGCTGAATACCAGCCAGCCGGACGAGGTCGGCGCTCCGTTCCCCGCAGATTAACACCGGTACCCGGTCCCGTTGCGCCCGGGCCAACTGATCGTGGTTCTGTTTGGTGGAAGCAACCTCGTAGAGGGTGATGTTGTAGTCCAGGCGGCGGAGGATGGCGACGAGGGAGGATACCTCGTTGGTAAAACCGAGAAACCCGATGCGCGCGCCGTCCGGAACCAGGGAGCGCGCGCGCGTCACGCTGGCGAAAATCTCCTCGTTGGAGATGGGCAGGGGCACCACCGTCGCCGGCAAGCCAGCCTGGCTGAGGAGGGTGGAAGACGTCGCCCGGGCGATGATCACTTCCGTGCCGCCCTGGACGTAGTGTCTGGCCACCGGTACCGCATCTTCCATATGGGCGACGGTGATAGCCAGGTCCTCGGGTTCTTCGATCTCCTCCTGCAGCTGCCGGCCGAAGGCGGCAATGTATTCCCCCTGGGCGATCAGCAGGATCCTGGAGTGGGCCCTCGCTTCCCCGGTGGTCGGCACGGCTGGTGGGGCGAGTCCCGGCACGGCGGGGGTGTCGCGGGGTGGCACGGCGGTTTCCATATCCATTTCCCGGAAAAAGACGACCAGCATCCAGTCACTGTTCACTGGCAGATGTTTGACGAGACCTTGTGTTAGGATTTGTTCAGTAAGGTTAACATTTCGCAACGGTATTTTGCGAGGGAAAAACCGCCGTGGGAACCTGCAACGATCCTTTGGCGGTCCTTAATTCCGCTGCCCCCGACAAAAGCACGCCGGCCGGGTGCCGTACTCGCGATCCTGGTGAAGAAGGGCAAGGTGTTTGCATTCTGTGAACACCGGTCGGCGTGGCCGTCCGGGTACGGATGTACGGCAGGTGGTGTAACTGAGCGAAAGGTGGACAATGAAATTCACGGTTCTCATACCAGAAGGTATGGCGGATAACGGCAGGGCATTTTTGCGGGAGCGTGGCTACCTGGTGAAGACGGGTTCCGGGTCGGACGAAGCCTCGGTGTTGCGGGATATCGTCGACGTCGACGCGGTGTTGGTGAGTCATGAGGCGATCACCCGTAAAATCATGGAGGCGGGCAAGAAACTGAAATGTGTCGCCCGGTTTGGCGTCGGCTACGACTCCGTCGACATTCCCGCCGCCACCGAGCTGGGGATTCAGGTCACCTACACCCCGTATGCGCTCACCAATGCGGTGGGCGAGCACACCATCGCCCTCCTCCTGGCTTGTGCCAAACATATCGTAGCCATGGACAAGTGCGTCCGCGAGGGGAAATGGAACGTCCGTAACGACAACCGTCGCATGTCCACCGAGGTCAAGGGCAAAACCCTTGGCCTGGTAGGACTGGGCCGGATCGGCATGGACGTGGCGGAGAAGGCCCGGCTGGGTTTGGGCATGAACGTCATCGCCTACGATCCCTATTGTTCCGTCGATCGCTTCCCGGAAGGGGTTATCCGGGTGGCGGATCTGGGGGCTTTGTTCGCCGCCGCGGACTTCGTGTCTCTGCACATGCCTTCCACCCCGGAGACCAGGGGCATGATCACCCGGGACCTTTTCGCGCGGATGCGGCCGGGCTCGTTTTTCATCAATTGCGCTCGGGGAGACGTGGTGAACGAAGCCGATCTCGTCGTCGCCTTGAAGAACGGACCGATGGCAGCGGCGGCCCTGGATGTCTTGGTCGACGAGCCCCCGCTGGCCGACAATCCGCTCCTCACCCTGGACAACGTCATCCTCCTTCCCCATACCGCCTCCTTTACTCCGGAGACGCGGGATGCCATGGGGATGACGGCGGCGCAGTCCATTGACGACGTCCTCTCGGGCCGGCAGCCGGCCTATCCCGTCAACCGTCTGGCGGAAAAGAATGCCTGAATCCTGGACGTGGTTCTGGCCGCGATCGTGGCCGGAATCATACCCGCTGTAGCGGTTCACACCGCGGTGTTTCGTGCTTTTCCTTAACGGCCGATGGCCCCACCGTCCGCGGTGACGGAGGACGCCGGCCCCAGACCATGGAGAATGCCATCATGAAGAAAACCATCGGGCTTGCGATCACCCTGGCGCTGCTGGCGGTCCTGGCCACTCCGGCCGGTGAAGCGTATCCCACCAAGCCGGTGCAGGTGATCATCCCCCTGAATCCGGGCGGTGACACCGACGTCAACGGCCGGTTGTTCTGCAAATACCTGGAACAGGAATTGGGTCAGCCGGTGGTGGTGGTCAACGCCGGCGGTGGCGGTGGCACCATCGGCACCCGGCGGGTCATCGGCAGCAAGCCCGACGGCTACACCGTCCTGTTTTACCACACCGAGTCCATGCTGCCGAAGATCGCCGGCATGGTTGACTACGACCTGTTCGATCTCGACATGTGCGGCATCGGAATTCTGGATGACACCACCGTTCTCGCCACCTACGAAGGGGCCCCCTACCAGACGCTCGAGGAGATGGTCGAATACGCCCGGGCCAACCCCGGCAAGGTGGAATTCGGCATGCAGACGGGCGGCTACCCGCACCTCATCGGCCTGGCGCTGCAGGAGGTAACCGGCGCCACCTTCAACATCGTCGACGTCGGCGGAAATGC
>JAJBSZ010000491.1:0-2504 GCA_020861125.1 Planctomycetota bacterium
CCTGCAGGGCCGCCCGGTCCGGCCGGCGGTCCGCCAGCAGGCGGAGAAATGTTCTTGCCTCGGCTTCGAGCCGTTCCACCGCTTCGTTCCGGGCCGCCACCACCCCCCAGCGTCCGCCGTTCCGCACCAGCGCCACATCCACCCGGAAGCGCCGGCCCGTCGTCGGGCTGTGGCCGCCGTAGGCAAGGACCGCCCAATCCCCGTCCACGCGGGTCGACAGGCTTTCCTGCCGCGCCACCACCATTTCACGGGCGGCGGAAAGCGGGGCATATTCGCGGACGAACTCGGCATAGGGCAGGGCGGCCCGGGATTCGGCGGAAAACAGCCCGTGGGCGTTACGGTAATCGCCACGTCGGAGCGCGGCGGCAAAATCGGCCCACACCGCCGTCACCGCCTGGATGTCATCACCGGCCGGCGTCGGCCGGGTTGTCGATAGGACCAGAAGCAGCAGGCAGGCAAGGCGAAGGGTCACTAAATCTCCCAGTGGGGACACCCCGGAGGGCGGGTCAGGGAATGAGAATATCGGCGTCCAGGATCAACTGGTCAGGTTCCATGATATTGACGTACAGCCCGTAGGTGACGTTGCGCACGGGCGTACGGGACAGCGTCCGCGCCTCGATCAACGCCCGTTCGCCGGCGGCGACATGGCGGTTGGGAACCCGCACGCCGACGCAAACGCAGGTGGACGACACCCGGCCGATGCGGATCGGGCCGTTGCCGGGCCGCAGGACTTCATACCACTGCGACGGTGCGGCGTCATTGGGGTGGATGCCGGGCGGCACGTCCAGCGCCGGCACCAGGCGGTACTCGTTGACACTGGCCGGTGTCGGACTGCCGCCGGGGAAGGAATACTCCGGTGCCGGCGCCGCAAATTCCGGTGCCGCCGGGAAGGATGACACGGGATCCGCCGGCGGCGGGAAGGGGGAACCGGGAGTATAGGGATCGGCCGGCGGCAGGTACGCCGGTGCCTCGGTGGTATAGGGCGAAGGGGGGAGGTCGATGATCGTTCCCGGCGCGGCGTCGACGAAGGTGCCATCGCTGAACGGCACCGCTTCCCCGATTGAGGGTGCCGGAGGCGCCAACGGCGTCGGATCCGGGAAAGACGTCATGGGGGCCGGATAGGATGGCGCCGGCGCGTAGCCGGCACTGCCGCCGAAGAACAGCGCGTCGTAGGGCGACGGCTGCCGGGTACCGTCGGGGGCGGTATAGGGCCGGCCGGCGTAGGTGGGCTGGCCCAGGGGCTGGTACACCGTGCCGGGCGCGGAATAGGTACCGTCCACCACCGCCGGCGGATCCGGGACATACACCGGTGCGGACGGAGAGTTCGGACCATAGTACGTTCCTGCCGGCGAATCGGCCGCGATACTGCCGGTGACGGCGGCGCCCGCCATCCCTTCGCTACCGGGATACGGTGCGGACAACGGGTACATGGACACGCCGCGGCGACCGGCCGGTTCCGACGGCGAGAACACCGTCTCCTCGCCACAGCCCATCACCAGTACGGCCAGGCAGGCGGAAAGCAGCGTCGTCAAGGATGCGCGCACGATAATCGTCTCCAGATGGTCCAGTACTGCACGGCGGTTCCGGAATTATCCCGGGGATTCGGCCGCACCCGGGGATCGGGCACTTCCAGTATCTATTATCGTTCGATCCGGCATCGTGGCTTGAAAAAAAAGCCGGCCACGGGCGGGCGGTTGCCCCGGACGGTGGATATGGTATACTTGTATCTTGGGATCAATCCGGCGGGCGGCGAGAAAACGGGCCGGAGGAGACGGAGGCGGCGGCGGCAGGAAGCCGCGCCGGCAGGCAGCGGGCACGAGGGCCGTCGGGCCAACGGAATTCGTCCCGGTGACACTGGGGCAGAAACCGCCGTAAAAGCCCGTTAAAAACCGGTCGCAGCCGCGAAGGAACCGGGTGGAGGCCGGACACGGCAATAAGGAATCCGTTTTTTATCCATTTTCATTCAATAGGTTACCGCGACGCTGGCCGCTATGTGCTGCTGTTTGCCACACGGCTGCCGTTTGCGGCGCCGTACCCGCAACTGGCGGGAACACTGCTTGCTGACGCAAGGGAGAATACCATTATGCACAAGAATTATCCGGTCCGGCAACGCGCGCACGGCCCTGTCGCCGTCGCCGTATCCGCCCCCGCGGCGGACCACCGCCTGACCCGCGCCGTCGCCTTTGTCCTGGCGGTAGCGCTGCTCGCCACCGCGCTGGCGGGCCTCTTCGGGACCCGCGCCCTGGCCCTTGACTCCGACAACATCCGCATCGCCAAGGCTCTCTCCAACGCCTACGCCGAGGTGGTGGACAAGGTATCGCCGGGGGTGGTCGGCATCGAAACCGAGCGCGTCGTCCGCTCCTCGTCCGGCATCCGCCGCGACGGCGACGACATCCAGGAGTTTTTCGAACGATTCTTCGGTCCGCAGGGCCGGTCGCCCCGCATTATGCCGTCGCCGGAAGAGATGCGCCCGCAGCGCCGGGGCGGTATCGGCAGCGGCGTGG
>JAJBSZ010000491.1:2514-3652 GCA_020861125.1 Planctomycetota bacterium
TGATCGACGCCGATGGCCATATCCTCACCAACAACCACGTGGTGGCCGACGCCGACACCATCAAGGTGGAATTCGCCAACGAAAAAGGCAAGACCTACCGGGCCGAGATCGTCGGCACCGATCCCAATTCCGATCTGGCGGTGATCAAGCTGACCAGTCTGCCCGCCGATCTGCCGGTGGTGGATCTGGGCGATTCCGATCTGATTAACCCCGGCAACATCGTCATCGCCATCGGTTCGCCCCTGGGCTTCAAACAGAGCGTCACCACCGGCGTGGTGTCTGCCAAGGGCCGCAACCTGAACGAACTCGCCTACGAGCGGTTCATCCAGACCGACGCCGCCATCAATCCCGGCAATTCCGGCGGGCCGCTGGTGAATCTGGACGGTGAGGTGGTGGGCATCAACACCATGATCTCGACGTCGGGCGGCGGTGCCGGCTCCATCGGCATCGGCTTCGCCATACCCATCAACCAGGCCAAATCGGTGGTGGCTCAGCTCATCGAAAAAGGCAGCGTCACCCGCGGCTGGTTGGGCATCGTCATGAATCCGGAGGATCGGGACATCAGCCTGGAACTGGGCCACGATGGCACCGGCGTCCTCATCTCCGATGTCGACCCCAGCGGTCCCGCCGCCAAGGCCGGCGTCCGCAAGGGCGACCTGGTGGCCTCCTTCGACAACATCGCCATCCGTGACAACGAGCACCTGCGGTATCTGGTAGCCGAGACCATGCCCGGCCGCGACGTGCCGGTGACCGTGGTCCGGGACGGCGACAAGGTCGATTTGGTCATCACTATCGAAGCGCAGCCCGAGGATCTCTATACCAATCTCGGCCGCATGCGCAACGGCGGCGGCGACTTGGACGGCGGCCAGGAGGAAGTCACCTCCAGCCTGGGCATCACCGTCCGCACCCTTGACAAAGCCACCCGCGAGAAATATTCCATTTCGGATAAAGTCTCCGCGGGCGTGGTGGTCACCGACGTCGACAACGACGGCCAGGCCCGGGAACTGGGCATCCGTCCGGGCGCGGTGATTCTGGAAATGAACAAGCTGCCCGGGACCGACATCGCCTCCTTCCGCCGCATTCTCACGGATAGCGCCGGCAAGCAACAGATCCTGGTGTATCTGCGCCAGGGCGAGGT
>JAJBSZ010000055.1 GCA_020861125.1 Planctomycetota bacterium
GAGGTGCGTTTGACGGCTGCGCCGACCCACCCCATCTTGGCCTTGATCCATTCCCGCCAGCGTTGGCAGGCAGCGTAGAGGGCGGGTGTGAAGATGATGCCCACCGCCGTGGCCATGAGCATGCCGGAGAAGGTGGTGACGCCGATGGACTGGCGGCTGGCCGACCCGGCGCCGCTGGCCACCACCAGGGGGAACACGCCGAAGAGGAAGGAAATGGCGGTCATCAGCACGGCCCGGAAGCGGAGGGACGCCCCGTTCATGGCCGCGTCGAAGATCGACAACCCGCGTTCCCGTTCGGTTTTCGAGAACTCCACCATGAGGATGGCGTTTTTGGCCGCCAGCCCGATCAGCATCACCAGACCGAGCTGGGCGTAGATGCTCAGGCTGAACTTGGTGAGGTACAGGCCAAGGTAGGCCCCGAGCATGGCGAAGAGCACGGAGAGCATCACCGGCACCGGGATCCACCAACTTTCGTACTGGGCCACCAGGAAGAGGTAGGCGAAGATCATGGCGAGGGAGATCAGCAGGAGCAGCTTGCCCTCGTTGGCCTTTTCCTGATAACTCATGCCCGTCCATTCGACGTGGTACTTCGAGGGCAGTTCATAATCCTCCACGATCTGCATGAGCTGGCCGCTGGTGACGCCGGGCGCGGTCTGGGCGGTCATCTCCGCCGAGGTCATTTTGTTGAAGCTCTGGATACGGCGCGGGCCGACGGTGAAGCTCAGTTCTCCCAGGGAACTCAGGGGCACCATGCTGCCGTGGTTGTTGGCCACCTGGATTTCCATCACGTCCTCGAGGGCGGCGCGGTTGTCGCTCAGGGACTGCATCTTCACCTTGAAGGTATCGCCCATGATGTTGAAGTCGTTGATGTAGTATGACGCCAGTTTGCTCTGGAGGGTGGCGTAGATGCGGCTGGTCGGCACCCCCAGCATCTCCGCTTTTTCCCGGTCGATGTCCAGATACAGCTGCGGCGTATCGGCGTTGTAGAGGGACATGACGTACTGCGACTCCGGCATCATGGTGATGTCCATGGCCATCTGTTTCGACAGGTCCGCCAGCTCGGCCGGGTCGACGTCGCCGTCGCCGGAGAGCATGAAAGACAGGCCGCCCGTCACCCCCAGACCCATGATGGCGGGTGGGGTGAAGGTGATGATGCTGGCCGAGGAGATGGCACGGGCGCGGCGGTTGATCTCGCCGACAATGGCTTCGAGCTGCAGTTCCGGCGTTTTCCGCTCGTCCCAGTCGTCCAGGCGGATGATGGCCAGGCCGTTGTTCTCGCCGTTGCCGTTGAGGAAGCTGAAGCCGGTGACGGTGAGGGTATTGCGGATGCCGGGTATATCCTCAAGGATATTCCGGAGCTTGGTCATGGCGGCGTCGGTGCGGGCCAGGGTCGCGCCCGAGGGCAATTCGATGTTGGCGAAGATGGCGCCCTTGTCTTCGATGGGAAGGAAGGAGCTGGGGACCCGCTCGGAGATCAGGTAGATGGAAAATACGGCGCCGCCAAACAGCACCAGGGTCAGGACGGCCCGGCGCACCAGGACCCGGACCGCCCGCAGGTAGACCTTTTTGGAAGTGTCCAGCATGAAGTTGAACGGCTTGAACACCACCGAAGTACTGCCTTCCGGTTTCTTCAGGATCAGCGAGCACAGGGCCGGACTCAGGGTAAGCGCCACCACCGTGGAGAAACAGAGGGCGATGCACATGGTGACCGAAAACTGCATGTAGATGGTGCCGACCATGCCGCCGTAGAAGGCGAGGGGAACATAGCAGGCCAGGGTCACCAGGGTGGTGGCGATGATGGCGCCGGTGATCTGGTTCATGGACTTGATGGCGGCCTCGCGGGCGCTCAGCCCTTCCCGTTCCCTCAGCGACTGGGCATTTTCCACCACCACGATGGCGTCATCCACCAGCGAGCCGATCACCAGAATCAGGCCGAACATGGTGAGGACGTTGATGCTGTAGCCCATGGCGAGCATCACCGGGAAGGTGGCGAGGAGCGCCACCGGAATGGCGATGGCCGGGATCAGGGTGGCGCGCCAATCCTGCAGGAAGGCGTAGGTGATCGCCACCACCAGGAACAGGGCGATGATCAGGGTCTGGATGATCTCGCGCATGGAGATGAGGATATAGTCGGTCGGGTCATAGCCGATGGTGTAGGAGACGCCAGGCGGGAAGCGGGTCGCCTGATCTTCCAGAAGGGTTTTGATGCCGCCGACGGTGTCGATGGCGTTGGCGTCGGCGTTGTGGTAGACGGCCATGGCGATGTTTTCCCGCCCGTCCCACATGGCCTCGCCGGAGTAGGATTCGGCGCCCAGCTCGATACGGGCGATATCCTTGAGACGGAGGACGTTGTTGTCGCCGTCGGTGCGGATTATGATATTGCCGAATTCCTCCACCGTGCGCAGGCGGCCTTGGACGTTTACCTTGTATTCCATGAAGTCGTTGGACTGCTCGGAGCCGATGGTGCCGGCCGCCGCCTGCAGGTTCTGGGCCTGGACCGCCTGGCTGATCTCGTCGGTGGTGAGGCCGAGGCCGGAGACCCGAAGGGGATCGAGCCAAATGCGCATGGAATAGTCTTTGGAAGCGAAAATCTGCACCGCCGCCACCCCGTCCACCCGGGCAACCGCGTCCTTGACCACGGTGTTGACGTAGTTGTTCAGCTCGATTACCGACAGGGTGGTGTTGTCGGTCATGAACACGAACATGGCCAGCAGGTCGGAATTCCGCTTGGCGACGGTGATGCCGTAGCGGGTGACGTCGTCCGGCAGCTTGGGTTCGGCCCGCTTGACCGCGTTCTGGACGTTGACCATGGCCATGTCGGAATTAACGCCGCTCTTGAAGGTGACGGAGCAGGTATACTCACCGGTGTTGTCTGAAGTGCCGGCGAAATAGAGGAGGTCCTCGACGCCGTTTATCTCCGACTCGATGGGCAGGCCGACGGTATCCGCCACCACCTGGGCGCTGGCGCCGGTGTAGGTGGTCGACACCCGAATGGAGGGCGGAGCGATCTCCGGATATTCGGCGATGGGCATCTGGGTAATGGCGATGACACCGGTGAGCATGAGCACGATGCTGATGACCATGGCGAACCGGGGCCGATCGATGAAGAATTTCGAAATCATGTAACTGCTCCAGAAAGATGGGGAGTGGCCGCCGGCAGGCGAGGGTCGCCTCCGGCGTCGGGGTACGGCTGGAATGGGGGCCGGCCGCGGCTTACGGGGCGGTGACAGCCACCTCCGACTGGAAGTCGGGTTCGATCACCGCGCCCGGCCGAGTCTTGTGCATGCCGTCGGTCACCACCAGTTCGCCCGGGGTGAGGCCGGCGGTGACCAGCTGCACCCGGCTGTCGCCGGCGCCGAGGGTCACCTCGCGCCGTTCGATCGTGTTGCCGTCGCCGACGACGTAGACGTAGGCTGCCTTCTGGTCGTGCATGACCGCCGACGGCAGGACCGCCGGCGATTTGCCGCCGGAGCGGTGGGACAGCAATACCGTGACGGTGCTGCCCGGCACCAGCTTGCCTTCCGGGTTGTCGAAGCTGGCGTAGATTTGGATAGTGTCCGTGCGGATATTCGCCATGTTGTCGATGAATTCCACCACGCCGCCCTTCTCGTAAATGCTGTCATCGGCCAGGCGCAGGCGGATGTT
>JAJBSZ010000458.1 GCA_020861125.1 Planctomycetota bacterium
CATCAAACATCTTACTTTTACAATATTCCCATTCATTTGCGTTCCCTCATTCTTACCGGGAGAGGATCCATGACCAACCAGGAACTCGCGGAACAGGCGAAAAGGCTTCGGTTTGAGGCTGTCCGTATGGTGTATGAAGGCAAGGACGGCCATCCCGGACCCGCCCTGTCCATTGCCGACATCGTCACGGTCCTGTATTTCGATGTAATGCGGGTGGACCCGGACCAACCCGACTGGCCGGATCGGGATCGCTTGGTTCTCTCCAAGGGCCACGCCTGCCCCATCGTCTACGCGGCGCTTTCGTCAAAAGGCTATTTCGGCCAGCCGGTGGCGGATTTCAACCTCCGGGGACTCGGCAGCACCTTTCAGGGTCATCCGGTCATGGGCAAGACACCGGGTATCGACATGACCTCAGGCTCCCTCGGCAACGGCATCGCCATCGGCGCCGGCATGGCGCTGGCGGGAAAACATTTGCGCAAAGACTACCGCGTGTTCGTCATCGTCGGCGACGGCGAACTGCAGGAAGGCATCATCTGGGAAGGGGCCAACCTGGCGGCTGCCCGCCGCCTCGACAACCTGGTTGTGTTTGTGGACCGCAACGACTGGCAGAGCGGCGGCCGGGTAACGGATATCCAGGGCGCCAACAACCCGGGCGACCGCTTCCGCGCTTTCGGGTGGGCGGTCCAGGAGATCGATGCCCATGACATCGGCCAGATTCGGGCGGCGGTGGCCCGCGCCGGCGAGACCCGGGGCCGGCCCACCGCCATCGTCTGCACCGCCGTCAAGGGCAAGGGACTGGAGTTCATGGAGGACGACAACGCCTGGCACAAGGGCGTTCCCACGGACGAGCAGTTCCGGCAAGCCACAGCGATCTTGGGCTGAAGGTTCCGGCCGGCCCGTTCCCATCGTTCCCCACCACCCATACCCATTCCCAAGGAGATGTAACCATGGTCGAGTTTTCTGGAACCAGAGAGGCCTTCGCCGCGGCCCTCACTGACCTGGCCGCCGCCGACCCCGCCGTGATGCTGGTTTCCGCCGACTCCCTCAAGGCGATGCGCGCCACCGCCTTTGCCGACCGTTTTCCCGACCGCTACGTGGAAGTCGGTATCGCCGAACAGGCGGCGGTTGCAGCGGCGGCCGGCATGGCCACCTGCGGCCTGAAGCCGTATGTCGCCACCTATGCCGGATTTCTCACCATGCGCGCCTGCGAACAGATGCGCACCTTCACCGCCTATCCCAACCTCAAGGTGACCTTCATCGGCATCAACGCCGGCGTCATCGGCGGGGAACGGGAGGGCGTCACCCACCAATTCTACGAGGACCTCGGCACCCTTTCCGCCATTCCCAACTTCACCATCTTCACCCCGGCCGACGGCAACCAGACCTACCATGCCGTCAAAACCGCCGACCGGATTTCCGGACCGGTATACATCCGGGCCGGCAGCGGCCGTGAGCCGGAGGTATATTCCAAGGACGCGCCGTTCAATCCGGACGGCATGACAATTCTGCGGGACGACGGCACGGACGCGGTCCTGTTCGCCAGCGGCTTCATCCTCGACCGTGTATTGGCGGCGGCGGACATCCTGCGCGGGGACGGCGTGCGGGTGAAAGTCGCCGACGTCAACATTCTGGGCCCCGTCGCGGATCGGGCCATCCTCGCCCTCATGCGGGACGCGAAAGCGGTGTTCACCATCGAGGATCACAATATCAACGGCGGTCTGGGCAGCCGGGTTTGCCACCTCGCCTGCGAGCACCAGCCGAAGCGAGTGACGCGCCTCGGCCTCACTTCCTTCGCCGAATCCGGGCCCGCCGCGGAACTGGCGGACGCCTACGGCTTCAGCCCGGCGGCCATCGCCGCGTCGGTCCGAGCCGGCCTATGACATGCGTCCCCGGACCGGGCATGGCGATGGCGGTCCGGTCGTCACCGCGGTTTTTTGTCTTTCTGCTGGATGAGAGGAGTATACCATGGCAAGCGTGAAAGTGTCGGTGATCGGGGCCGGCGGCAAAATGGGTACCCGCACCACCAACAATCTGAAGAAGGTTCCGGATCAGGTGGAGCTGTTCTGCGTCGAGGCCTCGGAAAAAGGCATCGAATCCATCCGCGAACGGGGACTGGAGGTCTACCAGGCCGAGGACGTGGTGCCCCGTTCCGACGTGGTGGTGCTGGCCGTCCCCGACACCCTGATCATGAAAATCTCCGGCGCCATCGTAAAAATGATGCGACCGGGCGCAGCCATGATCATTCTCGACCCGGCGGCGGCGGTGATGCAGGAGGTGGTGATGCGCGACGACTGCACCTTCGCCATCACCCACCCCTGCCACCCGTCCTATTTCCTGGATCAGGATACCTACGAGGCGCGGCATGATTTCTTCGGCGGCATGGGCGGCAAGCAGGATATCGTGGTGGCAAAGATCCGGGGCGACGACGCCATGTTCGAGGAATGCCGGCGGGTGTCGGAACTGATGTTCGCGCCGGTGGTCCACAGCTACCCCATGGGCATCCGGGACATGGCGTTTCTCGAGCCGACGCTGGTGGAGGTGCTGGGAGCCACCTGCCTTTACGCCATGGCGGAAACGGTCAAGGAGGCGGAACGCCGCGGCATCGACCGGGCAGCCGCCATTTCCTTCCTGAGCGGCCACATCTACAACCTCTCCGCCAACTTCCTCGGTTTCCTCGGCAACACCCCCGTTTCCGACGCCTGCAAGGTCGCCATCGGCATCGGCAACCGCCTGGTCCTGCGGGAGGACTGGAAGCGGATTTGGGACGACGAAGTGCTGGACAAGGTCATCACCACCATGCTCCATCCGGACAACCCGCAGATCTGACGCCATCGGGCATTTCGCGGTTCTTTTTGGAAAAGGGAGAAAGGTATGCGTAGATTCTTCGTGTTGGCAGCGGTGGCAGTGCTGGCCCTGTCCCTGGCCGCCCGGGCGGGCCAGGAAATCCGTATCGGCTTCACCACCGACCCCGGCAGCCCGTACTGGCAGGGTTCGAGCGAATTCAAACGCCTGCTGGAGGAGGCGACCAACGGCGAACTCACCGTCAGCATCTTTCCCAGCGCCCAGCTCGGCAGCGAGCGCGATCTCATCGAAGGGGTGGCTCTCGGCACCCTGGAAATGTGCGTCTGCTCCACCGGCGCCCTCTCCAACTTCTCGGGCGATTTCATGGTCCTCGACCTCCCCTACCTCGGTACCAGCCGCGACGAACTCTTCCCGGTCATGGACGGTCCGGCCGGCCAGGCCATCCTCGCCACTCTCGAGCCCAAGGGGATCAAGGCCATCAACTTCTGGGAAAACGGCTTCCGCAACGTCATGAACAACGCCAAGCCCATCGTCCACCCGGAAGATCTCAAGGGCCTGAAGATCCGCCTGATGGAGAATCCCATCCACCAGGCTACCTTCACCGCCTTCGGCGCCCTGCCCGTTCCCATGGCTTGGGGCGAGGTTCTGATCGCGCTGCAGCAGGGCACCATCGACGGCAACGAAAATGCCCTGATCAACATCCTGAACGACAAGATCTACGAAGTGCAGAAACACGTCTCCCTCACCAACCACTTCTTTTCCCCGGCCGTGCTGATGGTCAATGTCGACTTTTTTGCCATGCTCTCTCCCGACCACCAGGCTGCTTTCCTCCAGGCGGCCGAA
>JAJBSZ010000012.1 GCA_020861125.1 Planctomycetota bacterium
TGCTGGAACAGGCCCGCCGGTATGCCCAATGGGCGCCCAACATCGCCGTCAAGCTGCCCGCTACCGCCGCCGGTCTTCGAGCCATGGAGATTCTTGCTGCCGAGGGAATCAACGTCGTAGCCACCGTTTCTTTCACCGTGCCGCAATGCCTGGCCATTGGCGAGGCCTTCCAACGCGGGTCGGAACGGGCGGCTAAAAACGGCGTCACGCCGGGCATCGGTATTGCCGTGCTCATGGTCGGGCGGCTGGATGATTATTTACGCGACGTCGCCCAGGATTCCGCCGCTGATGTCCGGGAATCGGATATCATCCAGGCGGGCACGGCGGCGATCAAACGCGCCTATCATCTGTTCAAGGAAAGAGGCTACCAGGCGGTCCTCATGCCGGCGGGTTGCCGTGGGGCGTACCATATCACCGAGCTCGCCGGCGCCGCCATGACCATGTCCATCGCACCGGGCATCGCCAAGGCACTGGTTTCGGTGGAGCCGCCGTTCCGGGAGGGTATCGGCAACACCGTGCCGGCCGACGTCGTCCGCCGGCTCTCCACCCTGCGGGAATTCGTCAAAGCCTACGACCCGGAAGGTATGGAGCCGGAGGAATTCATTACCTACGGATCCACCAACCGGACCCTGACCCAGTTTGTATTGCTGGGTTGGAACGGCCTGGAAAATTACCCCATCGCCTGATCCACGAGGAGACCGCCGGTACCAATGGATACCTATTTCGACTGGATGCGGGAGCAAACACCGACCCGCTGGTGGCATGATTCCGCTATTCCGCAGGAGATCCGGGATGCCCTCGCTTTGGGGGCGCTGGGGGTGACCACCAATCCCGTGCTCACCTTCAAGGCGTTTCAGGCGGATCCCTATTTCTGGAATGACGGTGTGGTGAAGGTGCCGCAGGAACTCGATTTCGAAGAGCGGGCGGAAGCGCTCCTCCGTCTCGTCGCCACCTATGCGGCGGGACTGGTGCGGCCGGTGTACGACCGGACCGGCGGCGAGCAGGGGTATGCCCTCGGGCAGCTCAATCCCTCCCGGGCCGGCGACGCCGAGGGCATGCTGGCCCAGGCCCGCCGCATCCACGGCTGGGCGCCCAATATCGCCATTAAACTTCCGGCGACCCGTTCCGGCATCGAGGTGGTGGAACATCTGGCGGAGGAATCCATCCCCATCTGCGCCACCATTAACGTGTCCGTCTCCCAGGCCATCGCCGTCGCCGAAGCCTACGAGCGCGGCGCCGCCAAGGCCGAAGCGGCGGGGCGCAAGCCGCCCCTCTGTCTGGTGGTGCAGCAGGTTGGCCGCCTGGACGACTACCTGCGCGACATCGCCCGCGATGGCGGTACCGCCGTGCGGGAGGAGGATGTCATCCAGGCGGGGGTTGCCATGGCCAAGTGTACCTACCAAATTTTCCGGGAGCGGCAGTTCCGTTCCCGGATCATGCCGGCCGGATTGCGCGGCACCTACCACGTCACCGAGCTGGCGGGCGGCGAGATGACGTTCTCCATCCACCCTCGGGTGCGGCAGATGGTTCTGGAGTCGCCGGACTTGCCACGGGAGGCGCGGATCGACCAGCCGATCGCCCAGGAAAGCCTCGACCGTCTTCTCACCCTCGAGGAATTCCGCAAGGCTTACGAACCGGATGGGTTGCGGCCGGAACAGTTCATCGCCTTCGGCGTGGTGCAAAAGCTCCTGTCGCAGTTCGCCGAAACCGGCTGGGCGCCGCTGGAAACCTACGGGTCAGAGAAAATTTCCCCTCGCTGGACGTAAAGGACGTACCATGAGTCTGGAGAACCGCGTAGCACTGGTAACCGGGGCTGGCAAGGGCATCGGCCTGGCGATAGCCAAGCGTCTGGCAGAAGACGGCGCCCGGGTGGCGCTGGCCGATATCGATGGTGGTCAGGCGGAGGAGGCGGCCGCGAGCCTTACCGGGAGCGGCAAAACCGCCATCGGTGTTGCCGCCGACGTCTCCCAGTTGCCCGCGGTGAAAACCATGATTGCCACCACGGTGGAAGCCTATGGGCAGCTGGACATCGTGGTCAACAACGCCGGGATTCTCCGTTCCAGCCGGCTGGAGGAGGTCACGCCGGAAGAATGGGATCTGGTGCTGGGCGTCAACCTGCGCAGCGCCTTCCTGGTGAGCCAGCAGGCCCTGCCGTACCTGAAAAGGAGCGCCTGCGCCCGGGTCGTCAATATTTCCTCGAATTCGGGCCGGATGGGCGGCTTCGAGTCGAGTGTTTCCTACGCCGCTTCCAAAGGCGGTGTCATCTCCCTTACCTACGCTCTAGCCAGCCAACTGGCCCGGTACCGCATCACCGTCAACGCGGTCTGTCCCGGTACCGTCGAGACGGATATTCTCAAGGATTACTCGCCCGAGGCCAAGGAACGCCTCAAGGCGAGGGTGCCTTTGGGACGGTTGGGTGAGCCGGAGGAGATTGCCGCCGCCGTCGCCTACCTGGTGAGCGAGGAGGCCGGGTTCGTCACCGGGCTGATGCTCGACATTAACGGCGGTATGTATTTTGGCTAAGGCGGTTGCGTCATGGTGATGCGTTTGGGCGGAGTCGGCAGGGAATGAACAATGGACCGGTGCGGAAGACAACCCTCAAAGATGTAGCGCGGCTCTGCGACGTTTCGCCCATGACCGTTTCCAAGATGCTGAATGGCAAGGGCGGGGTTTCCAAGGAAACTTCGAAACGCATCTGGAAAGCCATCCGGCAGCTGAATTATACCCCGAACCTGGTGGCGAAAAGCCTACGGGTGAACAAAACCCGGACTTTCGGGGTTGTCACGTCGGATAGTTCCGAGCTGTTGTTTCCCAAAATGATCAAGGGCATTGTCGACGCCGCCGCTGCCGCCGATTATTCCGTCATCATCGCCAACACCAACCAAAGCCAGGAGCGGGAAAGCGACGCCATCCGCGTGCTCCTGAATAAACGTATCGACGGGCTCCTTCTGGGCGCCCCGTTTATCGTGGACGAGAGTCGGGTGGAGGAGATCGCCGGTTTCGGCATCCCCGTCGTGTTACTGATGCGGTCTACGCCTTTGCCGGTGGACTTTGTCGCCAGTGACAATTTTCGCGGCGGCTACGACCTCCTTTCCTACATGGTAACCCATGGCGACCCCACCCTGTTTTTCCTCGCTCTCCCCCGGGACCACCACAATGGTGAAGAACGGATTGAAGGCTACCGTCAGGCGGCACGGGACCACAATGTGCCCTTTTCGGAAGAGGCGGTTCTCCGGGTGAAACCGGAGGTTTCGCACGGGTATCGGGCCATGCGCCATCTCATCGACCGGGGCGTGCGCCGCGGAGCCATCATCTGCGGCTGCGACGTGATCGCCGTGGGCGCTATTCAGGCAGCTCTGGATGCCGGATTGTCGGTTCCCGGCGACCTCCGCATCTGCGGGTACGACGACATCGAAATGCTCGACTATCTCAATGTCCCCCTCACCACCATGCGGCAAAAGGTATACGAGATGGGCCAGGAGGGCATCCGCTTGCTGCTGGAACGGATGAACACCCCCGCCGCGCCGCCGGTGCAAATGCGGCTGCCATGCGACCTCGTGGTACGAAAATCATCCTAATTCGTGAAAAATTCGGTACCATACTGTAACCATATTAATGGGCCCGTGGTAACGAAACACCACCC
>JAJBSZ010000298.1 GCA_020861125.1 Planctomycetota bacterium
GTGTATACCCGTGACCTGAGAGGCAGGGTGACCGGCACCGTCTACCCGGGCGGGGCGGAGGAGCGGGTGGAGTGGGACGCCGCCGGCAGGATGGCGAGCCACAGCCAAAAGATTACGGCGGATACCTGGCAGACCACCCGGTACGAATACGACCGACGCGGCGAGACGGTGGCGATTATTTATCCCAGTGGTACGCGGAAAACCTTCGAGCGCGATGCCGCGGGCCGGGTGGTGCGAACGGTCATCGACCCCGACGGGTTGAATATTACCGAATCCTATACCTACGACCTTGTCGGCTACCTGACCGCTGTCACCGATGCCCTGGGCCACACGAGTCGATACAGCTACGACGAAGACGGTAACCTCGTCCGTATCCATACCGCCGGGGAAAGGCATATCGCATTTCGGTATGACGCCGCAGGTCGGCTGGTGGAAAGGGTGGCGGATCCCGACGGCGACCCGGTAAGGGAAACGTACACCATCGATCCGCGGGGCAGGGTGGCCAGTCTCCACAACGGCTTGACCGAACCCCACTTCTCCTATGATGACGCCGGACGGCTGATCGGAGAAACCCGCCCTGGACGCGCCGACATTTCCTATGGGTATGACGCGGCGGGCCGGGTGGACAGTCTCATTCGTCGTCATGGCAAAGAAGAAATCGCAGTCAGCGCCCGGTACGACGCCCTCGGCCGAGCCCTTGAACGAACCGACGCCCTCGGCAACCGTATCGAATTCCAGTACAATATGAATGGTGAGCTTACCGGCGTCCTCGGTCCCACCGGCGGCCGCGCCTCCCTTACCTGGGGACCTGACCGGCGCCTCCAGGAGCTTGCACTTCCCGAGAACCGGCGGTACCGGTATACTTACGATCTGACTGGCAACCTGGTCCGGGCAGAGGGGGGACCGTCCGGCCCGGTCGAATATCGGTACAATGCGGCTGGCCAACGGGTAGCAGTGCGCGATGCCAACGGGCGGGAGCGGCAGCGGGAATATGACGCGGCCGGTCGCTTGGTTGCCATGGTGAACGAAATGGGATATGCCACGAAATATTCCTACGATGCCGCCGGCAACCTGCTCTCCCTGACCGACGCCAACGGCAACGTCACCAGCTACGCCTACGACGCGGATGGGCTGCGGGTATCCCTGACCTATCCCGCCGTTGAGGGTGCGGCACCGAATATCGAAACCTACCGGTACGATGGCTCCGGCCGCCTTGTCAGCAAAACCACGCCCAACGGCACCGTGATTTCCTACCGATACCAGGCGGCCGGCATGCTGGCCGCCGTGTATACCGGCGAACCTCTGCCCGCCGACGAGGACATTCCGGACAGCCGCCTGCTGGTGCGGTATGAGCGGGATGCCGCCGGCAAGGTGGTGCGGGAAATCGTCGCCGGCGGCGGGCTGGAGTTCGATTACGACGGCTTCGGCCGGCTGCGCCGATCGCGCGACCGGGAATTGGACCGGTCCGTCGAGTACGACTATGATCGGAGAAACCGGCAGATCGGCATGCGCATCCTCGAGCATTCGCGGCATGGCGATCGGGTCCTCGCTCGTGTCGGGTATACCTACGACCGCTCCGGCCGGCTGACCAGCGTCAGTCACGATGACGAGCCGCCGGCACGGTATCACTACGATGAGGCCGGGCGGCGTACCCGCCTCGAGCTTCCCAACGGCGTCGCCACCGACTACGTTTACAATCAACTGGATCGCCTGACATCCCTGCGCGCCAGCCGCGCCGGCGAGCCCGTTGTCTCCTTTGCCTCTACCTACTACGCCGCCGGGAATCGGACGGGGACGGCACTGGCCGACGGCAGCCGCATCGAATACTTGCTGGACCAGGGGTACCGGCTGCTGGGCGAGCGCCGGCTGGCGCCGGATGGGACGCCGCTGTACGAGGAACGCTTCTCTTACGATCCGGGCGGCAACCGTCTGACGCGGGAATCCAGCCTCTCCGGCCCCGCCACCTACTTCTACAACGCACGGAACCAGTTGACAGGGGTAGCCGATGGTGACGGCCGCACCGCCTACCACTACGACGCCAACGGCAACCTGGTGGCCGAGGAGGGAGCGCGGGAGGCGGCCTATACCTACGATGTCCTGGATCGCCTGGTGCGGGCCGACGGGCCGGACGGCGCCATGGAAGCCGATTACTACGGCGGCCTGTGGCGGCGGCGGGCGACTCGGCTGGTGCGGCCGGACGGCGAGGTGCTTGAATTCCGTCACCTCTACGACCGCGACGATATAACCGCCGACTTCCGGGTTGAACCTGACGGCCGGGCCCGAACCGACCGGGTGTACGTTACCCCCTTTCTGGACGACAATCTGTCCCTGGCGGAGTACGGCGGCCCGGACCGAAAATATTTCTATTACCTGCGGGACGGCCTGGGCAGCGTCCGCGCCGTGACCGACGCCGCCGGCCGGGTGCGGTCGCAGTACGACTACACCGCCTTCGGCGAGACCTATAACCCCGGTGTTGTTGAGGAAATGTGGCAACGGTATGGTTACACCGGGCGGGAACGGATAGGCCCCTCGACCGTCCTTGGCTACCGTAACCGTCAGTACCATCCCGCCCTGGGTCGCTTCAACCAGCGGGACCCGGCCGGAACGGCGGGTGGTATTAACCTTTACGGCTATGTGGAAAACCAGCCTTCGCGCTACGTTGACCCTTACGGACTGTGGTTGACCGACACCCATGTGGAGATTCAGCTTCAGGCCATCCGCGAGGTGTTCGGGTTGGAATGCGACAAGGGGTGCCCTCCATCGATAAAGGCCACATTCAGGGCTGCGCACGCCTGGATCGATAATCCTGTAATATTCATATTAAATCCCGAAGCCCATGCTTTGACTTCGAATCGCTGGGATTGGCGTTCGAGGCATGAGTATCCTAATTCGATCCCGCAGGCCCAGGCTGAAGTCTATTAGCGAGAGATAGAATGGGAGCGGATAGTGTATGTCGTTAAAAAGCGGCGGGAAAATCTGAATAAATTTAATGACAAATTTATATATTATGTGAACAATTGGCAAAATCCTTCCATGGTAGTGGATCCATCAGGACTCAATCTCGGCGGGGATGGATGGTACAGGAAATGGAGTGCGGATAAAGCTCTTTATGAACTAAGCTATGGCCAGCATGCCTCAGCTGATCCATCAATCCACGCCTTTCAAACCTGGATAGGAGACCATTATCAGTGGGAAGCGAACTGGGGAGAAGAGAATCCGATGGTGAACGCTGAACAAAGAATTGATAGTTATGTGGAGCAAAACGGCCACCTGCCATTGGTTAGAGGTGATGAAGTGGAAACTTCTAAAATCATAGATCAAATTGACCATCCGCTTTCTCGCGAACAAGTCAAGGACCTTTGGGATAATACGTATGGCGGATACGAATTAATGGCCGAAAAATATAGTAACGAGAATTTGCAAAAAATGCTTAATCAGGCGATAGACGACTCCAAGAAGCACCTTAAACACTTAAATGATAGAACAAATGGTGATCTCAGAAAGCTTTTAGTTGAAGCGGGCTGTTTTGAGGACCCCAAACTCAAGTAGGAGTAATTTGCTGTGACCCAGATTTTGTCATTTCTACGGCGGTACCCGATCATCGTGGTATTCACACTGCCTTTCGTTATATATTACCTAT
>JAJBSZ010000429.1 GCA_020861125.1 Planctomycetota bacterium
CATGCACTCGGCCCACCGCCGGGCGGCATTGGCCCGGAGCACCCGCGCCAGTTCGGAGTTGTTCATCAGGGACAGGTAGTCGGCGGCGGCGGCCCGCCACTCGCCCAAGAGTTCCAGCGCCCGGCCCCGGGACCACCGGGCCCGGCGGGCAGCCTGTCCGGAGGGGGTGGAGGTGGCGATGGCGTCGTTAAAGGGACGGACCGAAGCCTCGATGCGTTGCCGGGCCTCGGTCCGCCAGCGTCCGGCCAGAGGCGACCAAACCCCGCGCTCCCAACGATCCGCCAGCCGCAGCAGGAAGGCGCCCGATTCCATACTCACCATGCCCTGGTTCAGGCTGTCCGCCACGGAAAATCCGCCGGCGGCGGCCTCCTGAAACGCCGCCGCCGCCTGGGCGAAACCGTCGAGGGCGAGGGCGATATCCCCCTCCGCCGGCTCCTCCGCCGCCAGGATGCGCTCGGCCCGCACCAGCGCCAGGGCGTGACGGGCCTCCCCCAACCGCGACGCCAGCACCCGATCGGTGACGCCAGTGGGCTGCCGCTGCCGGAGGTGCGCGATCATGGCGATGGCGAGCTCGAGGTCGGCGATAGGGTCGCTATGCCAGGCGTAGGCCGCTTCCGCCGCGATGGCTAAATCATAGGCGCTGTCCGGATTGCCGCCCCCGGCCAGGAGCAGCCCCAGCGACCCGGCCACATCCCGGGTGGTCCGCTCCCGCCAGTGCTCCACCGGCACCACCACCGCGCCGGCATCGGCCATAAGGAGATCGATATCGCTCGACAGGGAGACCGGTCCGCCCATGCGGCCCAGCCGGAGAATGACCTCCAGCGCCTGGAACTCCGCTACCAGAAGGGTGGAAAACAGGCGCTCGCGCCGGAGGAGACGGGAGGCATGGTGATCCAGCGCCAGGGCCAGACCATAATCCCGCCGCCCTTCTGCCGCCCGGGCCGCTTCCCGGCTGGCGGCGAGACGGAGCGACCCATCCGGATTCGACGGCCGGGTGGCGGGATAGAGAAACCCGAGGGCCTCGTCCAGCCGGCCCCGGCCCATTTCCGCCAGCCCGGACACCCGCCAGGCGGCCGGATGGATGCTCTCGTCCTCGAGGATGGGTTCGAGGCTGGCCAGGGCGGCGGCGGGGTGATCCAGCTCCAGCAGCAACTGGGCGCGGAGAATTCTCGCCCCATCCATCGGGCCCGGGCTCATGGTGCCGGCTACCGCCTGACCCAAGGCCGCCGCCGCGTCCACCACCAACCGTTCCCGCTCCGGGCCGCCGGCATACCGGGACTGTTCCACCAGAGCCAGCGCCAGCCCCAGTTCCGCCGCCCGGCGGTCGGCGTCGGCCGGCGCTTCGTCCTGCAGCACCCGCCCGAACCACGCCACCGCCTCTTCCGAGCTGCCAAGGAGAGCCGCCGCCTGACCCCGGTAGAGGACGGCCCGGGCCCGCAGTTCATCCTTGGCCGGATCGCTTTCGATAAAGGCTTCCGCTTCGGTTATCGCCTCGCGAATGTACTGGGGTTGCCGGCGGGCCAGGCGGAGGGCGATGAGATCCAGTTCGATCTCCTTGCGCCGGTTGCCCACCGGGAAAGCGAGACGGGCCCGGTCCAGTTCGCCGATGGCCTGGGTGAGGAGCTGGCCCCGTTCCTGCCGCTCGCGGGCGTTTCCCGGATACGGCAGGTCCTCCGCCAGCAGCCGCAGACACCGGGCCATCCTCTGGGCCGCGTCCCCTTCCACCCCCGGCGGCAGGGACAGACCGCCCACCCGCTCGAACATCTCCAGCGCCAGTTCGTATTCACCGACCGACTCGAACGCCCGCCCCGCCCAATACAGGGCAAGGATCGGATACGCCGGTTCGGGCAGGCGGTACCGGTTTTCCGCCAACTGCCGGAAAGAGGCGGCGATGTCCAGGATTTCGGCGCGGCTGACCGCCAGGCCCAGCCGGCTGCGGTCGTGGAAATACCGCGCCACCTCGCGGCGCTGGCGCCACGGCAGGGTGTCGGCGTCCGTTCCCGTCACCGCCCGGGCCTCGGGGGCATCGAGAATCGACGCGGCGATCTCCAGCGCCCGGTCGTACATACCGCCCTGGATCAACCGCTCGGCGATGGCCAGACGGTTGTCCGCTTCCGCCAAGGTGAGCTCTCCGCCCGCCGCCGGGCCAGCGACGCTCGCCAGGAGAACGACAGCGGCCAGGACCACCGTTCGCCAACCGCCCGTCACCGTCGCCCCGCCGTGACGCTCACAGGACATACGGCGCCAGAGCATTGCGGAGCGCTTCGGGGATGACGGTGGGTTTGCCGTTGCCGCCGATGCAGGCGAGTTCCACCGTGGCGACGGTCAGAGGTTTGGCCTCGTCGCCGCGGAAAATCTCGGTAACGAAGGCGAGGGTGGCATGGCGCAACCGGCCGATGTGGGAACGGCACCGGAGTTCGTCGTCATAGACGGCAAAACCGTAGTACCGGACCTGACAGCTGCGGACGGGAAAAAACAGCCCGCTTTCCTCGATGGAGCGGTAGGAATGGCCCACGTCCCGCAGGAATTCGGTGCGGGCCCGTTCGCAAATTTCTAAATAATTGGCATAATATACCCGGTCCATGCGATCGGTATCACCGTAGGATACGCGGTAGAAACAGGTATGGTAGCGTTCTGGCATCGCCTTTCTCCTGCGACAAGGAGTAAAAACACGGGGTGGATCGGTAAGCCGGCTTCTGTCGCGGATGGCTATTTGTCTGGGACGGGCGTCGCCGCCCGCCTCGAGCACGCTACCCGGAACTTATGGCGGGACAGGCGGCCCCGCGCCGGCCGAAACCGGCTCGTTCCCTATTTGCGCTTGCACCGGAAGGGCAGTCGCCGTGCCGTCGACGTTACCGCCGACGCGGTGGGCTCTTACCCCACCGTTTCACCCTTACCGCGGTTGGAACCGCGGCGGTCTGTTCTCTGTTGCCTGCCCCTGGAGTTACCCCCGGCGGGCATTACCCGCATTCCTGCCTTGTGGTGGCCGGACTTTCCTCCGGAAGGACTTGCCTCCCGGCAGCCATCTGATCCGCCCCGTGAAACAACCCGCCCAGTATCCATGGAATGGTACGACGATGCAAAAAAAAAGAAGCCGCGGCCCGCGGCCGTGGCTTCTCCGGCGGAAAATGGCTCTGGAGCGTTTGTCAGGCATAGGTATCGACAAACAGCCCCCTGGCCTCGCTGGCGGCCCTGCCGGCGTTTTCGGCAACCTGGAGCGGCAACAGCTTCTCCATGGTTTCCGTCTGCGCTTTGTTGGCCGCGTTCAGCATCGAAACCCCCACCCCGACCATGCCGCCGGTCAGGTATGGAGACCCGCCTGTACCCGTGACGTTCATACACGCCTCCTTCGCGCCACGACGCCTCTTTCCGTCAGCCGGAAAGATAGCTTGCTCCCACGGTACGATCGCCGGAGCATATACCCCTCATTAGCGGCCGCCGACCCGGAACATTGAGGAACAGCTGCAAAAAAGGTACGGCAGCCTACCCCTCCGGCACCAGCCGCCCCTTCCGGTCGATGACGATCTCCCGCTCAACCCGCTCGCCCGCCACCGATACCTCGGATTCGATCCGGTAGTGGCGGCCGCTCCGCCGCACCCGCCGGACCGAGAGATCCGCTCCGGGTTCGAGATCGTAC
>JAJBSZ010000170.1 GCA_020861125.1 Planctomycetota bacterium
AGGCGTGGCGCAGCGGGAGCGCATGGCATGGCCAGCATGACCAGATTCCGCAAGGTTGAACCGTGGCGGGCGGAGGTGCTGTTCGCCCGAGGTTGCGATCTGCATGACGGCCTGCGCCGGGTGGCGGACCTCCTGGTCAAGCTGGACGCGTTTCTTGCCGGTGTCCCCGGCCTCACCGCGGCCGGCGCCGCCGATCTGCGGCTGGTGTGCGACGAGATCGCTTCGAACCTGGTCCGCCACGCCTGTCCCCACACGGCGGTCCGCCTCGCCGTCGAGGCGGAAACGACGGAGGCATCGGTCCGCCTGCGCCTGTTGGACGACGGTAACGCCTTCAACCCCTTTGACCCGTCCCTGCCGGAACCGTCTGAAGTCGATCTCGAACAACGGCGGATCGGCGGCCTCGGTCTGTTTCTGGTGCGGCAGCTTTTCCCCGAAGCGCGCTACGCGCGGAGCCGGGGACAGAACATCGCCGAGGTGGAATACCGCCTGTCCGACACCGCTGCGCGCGACGGCAACGCCGCTGCCGGAACCTCGCTGCCCGGCACCGCCTGATCTGGTCGCCGCATCCGACCGCCCGATTTCAGGGGCGGGCAGGGCGGCGTGAACCCCGGCGGCAGGGATCGCCTCGGCCAGCGCCTGCTGGCGGATGAGGTGATTTTCAGGTTTTTCCCGCTGCAGACCAACGCCGCCACTTTTCCCCATGGCTTCCACCAACTGCGCGTCGTCGGTGACCGCATCATCGAGGCCGCCGGTCCGTCCGCGGTATTCGTACGCCTCCTCCCGGTATAGCCCGACCCGTTTGCTTGGCCTGTTCGCTCCTCAGGGCGTGGGCAGGGTGGGCGCGAGGCCGGCGGCGAGGATCGCCTCGGCCAGCCGCAGATCGGCCGGCGTAGTGATTTTCACGTTTATCTCGCTGCCGTATACCGCCGCCACCTCTCCACCCATGGCTTCCACCAACTGCGCGTCGTCGGTCACCGAATCGTCGAGGCCACCGGTACGCCCGCGGTACTCGTAGGCTTCGATCAGGAGGTCCGACTGGAACACCTGCGGCGTCTGCGCCCGCATCAGTCCGGTCCGGCGGGGGGTTTCCACCACGGTGTCCCCTTCGATCCGTTTGGGCGTATCCAGCATCGGCACCACCGGCACGGCTGCGCCCCGCTTGCGGGCGGTGGATACCAGGGCCGCCAGGAGGTCGCCGCCGACAAACGGCCGCACCGCGTCGTGGACGGCGATCAGCTCCGCCCGGGCCGATACTACCTGCATGGCGTTCCACACCGATTCGGCCCGGCAACTGCCGCCGGCCACCGCCAGCTCCACCCCCGCCCGCCGTGCCTCATCCCAGCGGGCGTTTTGCACCTCTTCGAGGTCGTCCGGATGGACGGCGATGATGATCTCCAGAACCGCCGGCAGGGCTCGGAGGGCGCGGCAGGTCCGGAAGAGAATGGGTTCGCCCGCCAGCGTGAGAAACGGCTTGCGCCGATCACCCCCCATCCGCACCCCTTCGCCGGCCGCGGGTATGATGACGCTGACATCGGGTTGATCCATGGCACCGGCCTCCTTGCCGCTGTTCGCGGCTGCTTCACCTCCACGGACCGTGAGGACGCCCGAAAACGCCCTCCGCGACCGTGGCCCCTCCAGGAGAGGAAGTATGGCAAAAACCCCGCGCCATAACAAGAGCGGAGCCCCATCGCGGTGGATGGGGCTCGTACCGTGAACCAGGAATTCACCGCTTGGGATGGACCGCGCCTATTCCTCTTCCAGCGTGTACCGCGCCTTGCGCCAGTCGTAGCGTTCCTGCCAGTCGGGATATTTATAGCGGCCCATGTTTTCGTCGTCCGGGAAGACAAACCGGCCGCCCCACTGCATGATCACCGTTTTCATGTTCGGATCGTTGTCGCGGACGATCTGTTCCAGTTTGATCGGGTCCATATGGGTATTGGCCCAGTTGTCATAGTGGTCGGGGATGATAACCCGGGCGCCCAGGGCCTGTCCGACCCGAAGCACGTCGTAGGGGGTGAGCTTGTCGTAGCTGCCGTTGGCGTTGTGGCCCATGTTGGTAATGGCGACGTCGATGGCATGGCGCTGGCCGACGCCGTAGAAGCCGTTGTGGTAGGTGCCGTCGCCGATAAACGCCACGCCGCCGGAAGCGGTCTTGAAGATATAGGTGACGGCGACGTCCTTCATGGTCGGCTCTTCCACCGCCTCGCCGGCGGGTAAACCGACGTTGGTCTTGAGGGCGTTCATGTCGAAATTCTGCTCCACCGCCACCTCCATCGCGGCGAAAGGCAGGGTGTCGCCGGGCTTGACCTCGATGATCCGGTCCTCCGGCACGCCCCAACCCCGCAGTACCTTGCAGGTGATTTTCGGGCCGATGAATTTGCAATTCGTGGTCTGGAGGAGCGCCTTCACCGTATACAGGCAGCAGTGATCCGAGTGGTGGTGGGTGATGAACAGGGCGTCCAGCCGTTGGAATTTCCAGATGTCCACCAGCTGCGGGTTGAGGCGCAGCCAGTGGAGGTATTCGGCGCCGGTATTCTGGCAGTCGCCGCTGTTTTCAATCCGGGTGACAATGCCGGGACCGGCGTAATTGTCGAGGAGAAAAATTTCTTCGCCCGACTTGATGGCCCAGGACGGTCCGCCCAGCCACCACAGGTAGAGCTTGGCGGGGTCGGTGACGGTGTTGTCCAGTTGGTGGTTGATATAGGTACCCCACGGAGGGAAGCATTCTTCCAGCCATTTCTGTCGATCCATTTCCCGATCGGTCAGCATATAGGTGCATTCCAGCACCCCCCATTCGTCTCGCTCTTGCATCGTTTCTCCTCTCCTACGGCGGCCCCGTTGGCCGTGCGGCCCGCCCGGCGGAGCCCCCGGGGCCGGTCACGATGGTGCCGCCTGCCGGGGTTAGTTGCGGGTGATGCCGCGCTTCTCCATCATTGCCTTGATGGTGGGGTTGCTCGACTGGATGTCGTAGATCTCCGGGTCGGACAAGTTGTCGTGGGTGATGACCTTGGCCGGGGTTTCGAAAAACCGCTGCGGTAATTCCTGGCCATTGATGATGGCGTCGATGGCATACACCCCCTGGTACCCTTGGGCAAAGGGATCCTGCACCACCAGCGAATCGAGGTAGCCTTCGAGGAAGAGCTGGAACTCGTCCGGCGAGGAATCGAAGGCCACCAGCTTGATCCGATCTTTGATGCCGCGCTGTTTCAGGGCCTGGGCGGCGCCGGTGCCGCCGTTATCCTGGGCGCAGAAGATGCCCACCACCTCCGGATTGCCGGTAAGCTGATCGGCGGTGATGTTCATGGCCCGGCTGACGTCGCCGAGGGAATGCTGGGTCGGCAGGACCGTGACGTCGGGGTAGTCCCGTTCCATGGTTTCGCGGAAGCCGTTCTCCCGCTCCCGGCCGGTTTCGGACGAGGCGTCGATGCCGATGTCGATAACCGTGCCTTTCTTGTCGATGAGCCGGGCCAGTTCGTGGGCCGCTGCCGCGCCGGCGTTGTAATTGTTGGTGCCGGCGTGGGCGCGTACTTTTTCCGAATCGACACCGGAATTCACCGTCACCACCGCCACGCCGTAATCGATGGCGTTCTCGATGGGATTCTTCAGGGCCCGTTGATCGT
>JAJBSZ010000160.1 GCA_020861125.1 Planctomycetota bacterium
ACGCCGATCACCGCCCGAACCGAATCGGCAAAGGTGCCATCCGGGGTGGCGGCCGGGAGGAGTTCGTCGGCGGATGTGACCTTCTTGTCAAGGGAACCGGTCAGGCCGAGATCCACCAGGGCCTGGAAGCGTTCGTTATTGGTGGTCGGCTCCTGCTCGCAGGCCAGTTCAATCATGGCTGCGAGGTTGTCCCGATGCCGGATGGCGATGACACCCTGACCGGTGGGGCGATCGGCCTTTTTGGCGGCTTTGTCCAGGCCCTGCTTCCGCAGGTTCATTTCCGCCTTTTCCATATCGCCGCCACTTTCCTCCAGCGCGTTCTTGCACTGGGTAATACCCATACCGGTTTTTTCCCGCAATTCTTTGATCATCTTGGCGTCAATTGCCATGTGAATCTCCATTTCTATGGTACATCGTCATGATTGTAATAATGACTGCGAACGAGGCCGGGGCACCGCGAGGCGCCCCGGCGAAAACCAGCGGAAAGCGGTGTCTGGTTACTCCTCGCCGCCGTATGAGAAACCGCCCACCTGGGTGAAGTCCTTGGGCGTGTCGATCTCCTTGGCCTTGGGGGCGGGCGCTTCCTCACGGCCTTCGGCCCGCTGTTTGACCGTTCCCTGCAGCGCGAAGCGCTTCCGGCCTTCGATAACGGCGTCGGCAAGTTTGGAGACGATATACTGGATGGAGCAGAAGGCATCGTCGTTGCCGGGAATGACGAAGTCGAGCTTGCTCGGATCGTCGTCGGTATCCACCAGCCCGACCAGCGGAACGCCCAGCTTCATCCCTTCGGCGATGGCGATGTGCTCCGTGCCCGGATCGACGATGACGATGGCGCCGGGGATTTCCTTCATGTCCCGGATGCCTTCGAAGTTGCGGAAAATCTTCTTCCGCTCGCGGGTCAGCGAGGAGATCATCTTTTTGGAAAACTCCTGGATCTGCCCGCTCTTTTCCAAGTCTTCAAGTTCCTGGAGCCGCGTGATGCGGCGACGCATGGTGTTCATATTGGTGAGGGTGCCGCCCAGCCAGCGGTTGGAGACGAAATACGATTCGCAGCGGTTGGCCTCTTGCCGGATGATGTCGGCGGCCTGGCGCTTGGTGCCGACAAACAGGATGTGCTTGCCCTGGGCCGAGGTTTGCGCCAAAAAGTGCCAGGAGCGGATCAGCGCCTTGAGGGATTCGCGCAGATCGATAATATGGATTTTGTTCTGCTTGGAAAAGATATACGGCTTCATCTTGGGATTCCAGCGCGAAGCGGCGCTGCCGAAATGAACCCCGGCTTCGATCATTTCCTTGAGTGTTGCGATTGCCATTGCGTTTCCCTTCCTGGCCGTCCCGGCATGGCGAAGCCTTGCAACCGCCATTGGGGCGGCAGGCGTTCGGCCGGAGTACGGTCCAATACATAACAGACGGACGCGGCCCCTGCCGCGTCATCTCCCTTGTCTTACGGGATGGTACCGGTGCTGTCAAGCCTAAAACCTCCCACCGTCGTCGGAAGCGCCGTCGGGTCAGCTATCCGCTCAGGAACGGAAAGACGTTTCGTTAAACGATGAGGCCTGGCGTTGTGCGCCGCCGTGATCACGGCTGACGGCTGCCATCGGCCGGGTGCCGGTCGGGCCGGCGGCATGCCGCCGTTGGCTTCCGTGATGATGGAAAAGGGCGGGACCGCTTCCTGACTTTCAAACCGGGCGAGGAACGCCGTGCCGTTGGTCAGGCGGGCACGGATGGAGATTCGGGATATTCCCAAGGCTGCCAGTGCCGCTTCTTTTCCCGGAAAATCATCGGGCGTGAGCGTGGCGGTTCCCGTACCGAACCAGCGGACGAAATTCGCCAAAGCCTGCCGGCCACGAAAGGGGTACTCCAGCGTGCAGGTGGGAAAGTGGATTCTAATGGCGCACTCGCCGGCGTTCACGCCGTTCCACGTTATGGTGGTGGACTGCCGGTAGTTTTGGAAGGCAAAAACCTGCGGTTCCCGGTTGCCGCCCCACTGAAATTCGGTCCTCACCGGGCGCTCCCGAGCATCCGCGTCCACCAGAACCGCATCCACGGTGAGGGTGAGTGGCGGGTGGTCGGACGGACTCATACCAGTATCGTCGGCGGCCAGACGACGGCAATATTCGAAAAATTCGGCGTTGAACATGAAGGCAATGCCGTCCCATTCACCCCGGGTCACCCTTTCACCCTTCATGGTCCACAGGCCAGCTGTCTCCGCCAGAAAATCTTGGACCAGCTTGCGGGCGGACCGGTCTCCGCCTTGGCCGGTTATCGTCAGGGGACTAAAGGGATAAAATACGTTTTCCCGCCACCGTTGTTGGACGTGGATCGCCGCCAGCCGCACCGCGAGATACCGCACGTAGTGGTAGGTGGCGAGGGGGGAGAGTTCCGGCCAGCCGTTGCCGCCGCTGACGGCGGTGAGAAGCCGGGAAGCCTCCACGGCCAACCGCTCCGCCTCGGCAAAAGGGTCGGCCGCGCTCGCCCGAACCGCGGAGCGGGCCATATTGGATTCAGCCGCCTGGACTCGACGGAAAGAATCCCGAACGAGAGTTAGGACCTGGTCCGGTTCGGCGGCTTTGGCGGCGATGCGGTCATAACACTCAAGAAGCGCGGCCAGGTGGTGCCGCAGGTCCGTCGCCCTGTCGGTCGGAGGTGGTTGGTCTCCATCGGGATCCCCCATCGCCACGTACGCCCGAAGCCAGGCGATCTCCGGATCGGATTCCTCGTCGGCGTAGAGGGGAAGGAGGTGTCGGCCGATCTCTCGCGCCAACTCGGCGGCCGGATCCCGGCCGGTGGCTGCGAGCCGCAAGCGGTCCGCAAGCTCCTCATCCCGGATATCCGCGGCGACGGCGGTCCAAAGCTCTGCGGCCTGCCTCCGCCACCATCGGAGCGCCTCGCGGCGTACCGCGTTGGTACCGCCACGGGAACCGGTAGGAAGCGTCCGTCCGGCTTCCTGGTTGGACCTGGCGCCCCCCACCGGCGGGTATGCCCACTGGCCATCTTCACCAGTTTCGGCAAGGCGGTTCTGACCGGTTGGCGGTCCGGTTACGGCGTCGCCGCTCGCCGTCACCCGGAGCCCGCGTTCCGCCCGGGCAAGACTGTCCCGCATCAACTGGATGTCCGACTCCCAACCATCCCGTTCGGTGGGAGGGAAAGGCAGGCGCCCAAGGAGGTCGTCCAAATCCCGGCGGAGCGCCGAAACCACCATCACCGCCACTTCCGGCCGCGTCCCGGTTTCCGGTCCGCCGGCCGCCGCCTCCGCCAATTCCAGGGCGGCGCGCACCTGCGTGACGAGAGATTCGCGATAGGTTTGCCCGAGACGACGCCTGAGGGAATCAGTCAATTCCGGCAGGCGGCGGAGCGGGAAGAACGGCAGGCGAGCGCACGGCTTCGGATCGAAAGCCAAAACGGTCTCCAGCTGGGTTCGGCCCGTGGCCTCGGCGTGGCCCACGGCGATGGCCGCCCGCAACGGGTCCAGCCGCCATTTCACAGCGAGGAAACACCACGTCATTGCCAAGCAGAGCAGGGCGGTTCCGGTAAGGAAAGCCACCGCAGCCCGATTGCCTCCTTTCTTGCGGGCGGGCCGGCCGCTTTGCGGAAACGCCGCCAGGGAGGAGACCAGCCGGTC